>JAPYTY010000394.1 GCA_029942065.1 Acidobacteriota bacterium
GAAAGGACGTACCACACTGGTTATTGCTCACCGTTTGAGTACGATTCGCCAGGCTCATCAAATTCTGGTGGTTGAAAAAGGGCAGATTGTGGAGCGGGGAAATCACCAGGAGTTGGTCGAAAAAGAGGGCCGTTATCACCAGCTCTATACCTACCAGGCGAGAATTTAGCACAAGTCTCAACCCCAGCCGGCCCTTCTATTTGGTGAAATAAAAGGACATGGGTGGGCCGAAAAATCAGCTTGGAAGCTCCGACCTGGAAAAATTACTTCTTTTCAGGGGCGTGGATCTCAGCTCTGCAAGGGGACTGCTGGAAGATTGCAGCATTCGAGATCTCAAACCTGGAGACGTATTGATTCGCGGGGGAGAGCCCAATCAATCCCTGTTCCTGGTGCTATCCGGTCACTTTGGCGTTCACCTGGCTCTGGACCAGGACCCCATCGCGGAGTTGAAAGCCGCGTGCTGGTGCTGGATGAAGCGACCATGTGGTCTCTTTTTGAGTCTTCACCGCTGGCGGGCAATCTTTTACTGTTGATCTCCAAGCGTTTATATGGAGCGGATCGAGTGATCGCGGAACAGGAACGACTCAAGGACGAGTTGGAGAAACATGCCGTTGCCGACGCCTTAACGGGATTGCACAACCGACGCTGGCTGGACAAGATGCTGCCGCGGGCGATGCAGCGCTCAAGGAGAAGCAGGAGCCCATTTTGTCTCATTCTGTTTCATGTCGATATCCTCGAAGGGGAAGTACAGAACTCCGGCCAGACGGGTCTGGATCAAATACTCTACGCCGTGAGCCGAAAAATCGTTGATTCTTTGCGTCCAGGGGAAGTCATTGTCCGGAGTGGGGACCAGGACTTCATAGTTTTGTTGCCGGACACGGATGTTTTGACCGCCAACAAGGTCGGAGGTCGGTTGCGCAGGGCCACGATGGACATCGAACTCCCGGGCAAAGAAGGAAAAAGGTCCGCTGGGGCGACCCTGTCCTATGGAGTGGCACAGATGAACGACCAGGACACTGCTGATACCCTGATCAGCGAAGCTGAAAAAGATTTGAGCGAAGCTAGAGATCCGCTTCGCGGACTCGTGCATTCGTGCTCTTGTGCTTTTGTGCAGTCGGCCGGAATCGGCGCACCAAGGCGCCTCCCACACTCCCGGAAGTGTCTCCCAAACTGAGATGGAAATGTAGGGGCGTACAGAGTACGCCCCAAGACAATCTTGATCGATGGCTTGTATGAGGCGCACTCGGTGCGCCCCGGCTCAAATCATCCGGACTCACTGGCTTTTTGAGATTGCCTGAGATGTACGCTCGCGGCAAGGTCGTTGTAGCGGCCGCTCTGCGAGCGGCCCTCCGGAATCGGCGTCCCGGAAGCCGCTCACAGAGCGGCCACTACACTTGGGCGATCCCCTACTGTGTGGGCTGGGATTGGAGAGATAAGACAAAGGAAAGAATTTCCTTCTCTGTGTCTCCGTGTCTCTGTGGTGAAAACCTCTTTCCATTTCACCTCACACCATCTCCAAGTCGTTCCAGAGCGGAAAGGGTTTCTTCGTGAGACGGGTCCAGGCTCAGGGCACGCTGGTAATGAATGCGTGCCGTCCGGGTGTCTCCCAGTTGTTCGGTGTAAAGGCCCTGGGAGTATGCATCCTGGGCGGTTTCGACGACCATTTTCAAAAGATACTGGGTGATTCGGATGGCCTGGGCATAGTCCTTCGCTGTCAGGGCTTCCCGGAGACCGAGTTGGGCGCCTTCTCGAGCATCTTGATCCAGATCGGCGATACCCAGCTGTTGGGCCTGGGCCAGCGAATCGAAGGCCTCCTCCCAGCGTTTGAGCTGGAACAGGGACATGGCCAGGTTGAAGTAGGCCTGGCCCAAGCTGGGATTGGCCTGGAGAGACTCCTGGTGGCGTTCTACTGCGGCTTCGAAATCACCCATCCTGTGAAGGACCGTTCCGGCCAGCATGAGGGCTCCCGCCAGATTCTCTTCCTCGCCGCTGGCAATGGCAAGTTCATAAATTGAGAGGGCCTCCTCCATCCGACCCATCTGATCGAGCGTCCGTCCGAAGTTTCCCAGAACCGAGGAGCGCCCCAGCCGAAACAGTTCGGGATCGGATTGGGTCAGCGGAATGATCTGCTGG
This sequence comes from Acidobacteriota bacterium, assembly GCA_029942065.1. Lineage (GTDB taxonomy): Bacteria > Acidobacteriota > UBA6911 > RPQK01 > JADFOI01 > JAPYTY01. The sequence continues at coordinate 2,134 of JAPYTY010000394.1, forward strand.
TACAGTTCAAAGGCTTTCTCGAGTTGTCCTCTCTCTCGACTACGGTTGGCAAGATCCTGAACAATCAGCACATGGTCGCTGGTTAGCCTCCAGTCAGGCCGTTGATTCAAGGCCATGCCCGCTTCCAGGATTTTGTCGGACTCATCCAGCAAACTCCAGGCACCCCTCTCCCTCCCCAGATCCCATAGTGTTTTTCCCAGCTCGTAGTAGGGTTTCTGGCTGACAGGCTCCTGGGCCAGAGCCCTTCGCCAGAATCGTTCCGGATCCCGCCAGTCGCGATTGCGGTCCACCGTGATCAAGCAGAAGGCCGTCAACAAAGCGACGGCCGACAGGACGCTGAGCCGTCGGACCCACTGTTGACGCTCGTCGGAAAGGCCGTAAG
>JAPYTY010000395.1 GCA_029942065.1 Acidobacteriota bacterium
CCCCCCCCCCCCAAATAAATGGACACGGCTGTCCATTTATTAATCACGTTCCATCTTGGATGCCAAATTCTGGGTGTTTGACGGCCACATGCATCCCACCTCCTCCGTCTATCGCCGGGGGGGGACCCTCGGAGAGCCCAACGCCGATCCTCGCTTTACCCTTCCTCTGGCGGAAAAGGGTGGGCTGGGTGCGGCCTTTGTGAACACCTCGATTGATGAGTTTCTGGAGGCCAATCACATCGCTGTCAAGGAGGTACTGAGGCAGTTCGATCATTTCTATCGGGAACTGGCCAGATACCCCGATCAGATCGCGGTGGCCACCGACGCCGACCAGATACGGGCCCTTCGAGATGAGGACAAGATCGCGGCCGTTTTGTCGATTGAAGGAGCGCTGGCCATTGAAAGTGATCTGGGGGTTCTGAGAATGCTTCACCGGCTGGGCTTGCGGGAGATGAACCTGGTTCATCTGCTGGGGAACAACATCGGCGATGTCATGCACTCCACTGAAAACGGCGGCAAAGGGTATGGGCTGACCGATTTTGGACGTGAACTGGTGGCCGAGATGAACCGGCTGGGGATCGTGATCGACCTGTCTCACACGGCCGAGCAGACAGTTCTGGACGTCATGGAAGTGAGCACTCAGCCGGTGACCACGACTCATTCCGGCGTTCGCAAACTGATGTACTCCCCCACGCTGCCCAACTGGAGCGATGAGATGATCCGCAAGCTGGCCGGGACCAACGGCGTGATCTGCGTGCCCTTCTTGCCCATGATCGTCGATCAGGAGTATCAGGACAAGTTTCATCGGGGCCGTCCCCGGGGATCGGGCCTGGTGGGCCTGGATCCGCTGGTTTATCGGGGAGATCCCAGCACCATTTACGATTTCATCCGGGAAAAAAGAAGCGGGGGAGAGTCGGGCCGCTCCCGGATGACCGAGGAGCGTGGCAGGAGCCTGCCGGCCCTGTCGGTTCACATCGATCACATCGATTACATCGTCCAACTGGTGGGCGTGGATCATGTGGGAATCAGTACCGACTGGGGAGGCTATCCCGTCAATGTGCGCGGGATGGAAAACGCCGGGGATTACCAGAACGTGGCCCAGGCCCTTTTGGACAGAGGATACAGCCGCCAGGATGTGGCTAAGGTGATGGGAGAAAACCTTTTGCGGGTTTTTGATGAGGTGGTGAGCACCGCCGCGAACTGACAATATAATCGTATTGTTTCTGTCAATAGTGTATGATTGGGCGATACTTTAGAAGGGGAAATCATTTGAAAATCGAAAAATCGATCATGATCGATCATCTCGAATGGATCCATCTGGATCCATCTGGATCCATCTTTGAGTTGGGAGCTCATACCTTAAACTAATTTTTCCCAGGAGGAAACTGATGAGACATCAACAATGGCTAGTAGTGACATTCGCCGTATTGCTTACTTGTGCAGCCGTCCAGGCTCAACAGACGACCGGCACCCTGAGCGGTGTGGTCAAGGACGAGACGGGAGGAGTTATCCCTGGTGCTGAGGTAACCGCCGTCAACACGGGCACAGCTGCTACTCGAGCCGTCATTTCAGACGATGAGGGGCGCTATCGCATCTCGCAACTGGCTCCTGGCACCTATGAGCTTCGGGGCGAACTGACGGGATTCCAAACCGCGGTGCTCCAGGATATTTCTTTGAGCATGGCCCAAGAAGCGGTGATCTCCGTAACCCTGCTAGTGGGCGAGATTACTGAACAGGTGGTGGTTTCCGCTGAAGTCTCACTGATTGAGACCCGATCGGCCACAGTGGCCTCTCTGGTGGAAGCCAGACAGGTTCGAGATCTGCCTTTGAATGGGCGTGACTATATCCAGCTGGCTTCTCTCCAGGAAGGAGTGGTTACCCCCCTCGCAGCACGAAGAACGGTCAACGGCGACCGGGGAATTAAGCTTTCCATCGCCGGAGCCCGCCCAATGGACAACGCCATCCTGCTGGATGGAACTGACATTAAAAACCAGTATGGCACCACACCAGGATCGGTGACAGGTGTGTTGCTGGGAGTTGACACAATCCAAGAATTTCGGGTTATAACCAGTGCTTACAGTGCGGAGTATGGACGTTTCACCGGAGGCGTGGTGAGCGCGATTACCCGTTCTGGCAGCAATGAATTGCACGGTTCCCTCTTTGAGTTTCACCGCAACAGCGCCTTTGATGCCAGAAATTTCTTCGATCGGGATTTCACCAATCCTACTGTTCGGAGCGATCCCCCGCCCTTCACGCGTCACCAGTTCGGATTTACGCTGGGTGGACCCATCGTTTCGGATAAGACTTTCTACTTCACAAGCTATGAAGGTTTCATAGAGCGACTGACCACTACGTCAATCTCTAACTTCCCCAATGCAGAGGCCCATGAAGGAAGAATTCCTAACTACCGTTTTCGAGGCGCTTTTATTTGTGGTCCACGTCGTGGAGTTAGGGGCCAGCCAAGTCCAGCTATTTGTGACGTTGGAGTTAACCCTAAAATGCAGCCCTATAT
>JAPYTY010000396.1 GCA_029942065.1 Acidobacteriota bacterium
CGACTGGAAGGACTTTCCCTTGATGACCTACCACCAGGGTGATGCCGCTCCCTATCTCACCGCCGGCATGGTCCTGGCCGAGGATCCGGAGACGGGTCGGACCAATGCCAGTTTCAACCGGTTGATGTACCAGGGCAGGAACCGGGTAGGAATCTTCATGACCGTGGGCAAGCATCTGCATGAGATGTACTCCAGGATGGAAGATCAGGATCAACCCCTGCCCATTACGATTTGCCTGGGAAGCCATCCGGCTTGGGCCCTTGGCGCTCTTCACATCGGGCCCTACGGAGATGACGAACTGGCGATTATCGGAGGTCTGCTGGGACGGCCGGTCGAGATGATCCGGGGAGACCTTCCCGGCACGATTTTTCCGGCCGAAGCTGAGATCGTCTTCGAGGCGGTCATCGAACCTCACATCAGGGAAGAGGAAGGTCCTTTTTGCGAATTCTCCGGCTATGCCACCGGCCGGGGACTGCGGCCGGTGGTAACCGTCACTTCGGTTCATCTGAGGGAAAAAGCCATCTTCCAGGATATCTGCGGGGGCCAGCATCGGGAGCACCTGGTGATGGCCACCATCCCCATGGAAGCCAATTTCTACCGAACCATCAAGGGAGCCGTGCCCACCCTGGTGGATGTGCACGTGCCGGCGCCCTTCTCCCTGATTGTTTCCATCAAAAAGAGGTTTCCGGGGCAGGCCCAGTCGGCCATGCTGGCCGCCTTTTCTTCCGATATCTATCTGAAACACGCGATTGTCGTGGACGAAGATGTCGACATCACCAATCTCCAAGAGGTGATCTGGGCGATCGCCACCCGGGTCCAGGCCGATACCGATATCCTGGTGATTCCGGGCGTGAGGGGTTCCTCCCTGGATCCTTCCTGCGGTCAGCAGGAAGGTGTGGTTACCAAGATGGGCATCGACGCCACCGCCAAGCCTTCACTTTCTGTCTTTCCCAAAAGGAACAAGGTTCCTCGAGATGTCCTGGACCGACTCAAGCTGGAGGACTACGTGAACTTGGAGGAATTGTAGGGGGAGCAGGGTCGTGCGCCCTTCGGTCAGGAGAAGCGCGCTTCGCGCGCCGAGAAACGCCTCACGGATCCTCGGCGTGGAGAAACGCGTCGCTCACTCTCCGCGTGGAAAAAAGGAAGTACAGGGGCGCAGGGCGAGCGGTCTACCGCCCGCTTCGTGCATTCGTGTGTTGGTGCGTTCGGCCGGAATCGGCGCACTGAGGCGCCTCCCACACTGAGGTAATTTCAAGAAGGTGTGAGGCAGTGTTTGGGTGGTATGGGGTCCAGAACCCTGAAGGGGTGATGTGAAATAGCCTGGGGCGTGAGCCCCAGGACTGAAAATGTTGTAAGCGAAGGAGCCCTGTAGGGGCGATGTAGGGAAACCGTTAATGGGTCCGACATCGCCCCTACAGGGCTCTTTTTGCAGTGGACCCAGAAAACCTGGGGCTTACGCCCCAGGCTATTTTATGCCGCCCCTTCGGGGCTCCGGAGAAGTGCACCCAGGATGTCCAAATGATAACTGTAAGCCATGTCTTGACACTTGACCCGGCGGGGGCCGTGCGGTCCCAACATTTCTTCTTCTCGGGGCCGTGCGCAGCACGCTTCTCCGGCGCGCAGAGCGTGCCTTCTCCACGCGCGGGAGCGCGTTTCTCTAGCGCGCTTTACTCTTTCACCGGTGCCGTGTAGCGTTGTTCGGGGTCCAGTTCCCTGAGGATTCTGAGTTCTTCGGCAGTCGGCTCCTCGGTGAACGGAATGTCATCCGGGATCATCATCTCGAACCCGGTTCGTTCCCTGACCTCATCGACGGTGGCGCCGGGATGGAGCGCCTGGAGCGACATCCTCCTGGACTGGGGGTCAAAGCCGAACATGCCGAGATGAGTGATCACCTGGTGCACTCCGCCCGCGATCAAGCCCGCTTTTTCGCGGCTGTCTTCCCCTTCGAGGTAGCCGGGCGTGGTAATGAAATCCACTTTTTCTACAAAGCGCCTCTTCTCGTGGTGCATGGCGACCAGAATCTTGGTGGCTAGGCTGGCAATGTCGTTGGCTCCGCCGGTTCCGGGTAGCCTCACCTTGGGGTTGTCCGGGTCGCCGATGAAGGAGCTGTTCAGGTTGCCGTACTGGTCAATCTGGGCACCTCCCAGAAACCCATAGTCCACGTACCCTCTTTGTTGAAGAAGAAGCACGTCGGTAATGGAAAGCACCATGTGGCCCCGTCGCGCCGCTCTTTGCTCATTGGTCGAGGGAGGTAATTTGTGAGGGTCTATGTGGGGCCCGATGACTCCACCCTCGAAAAGGATGGTGAGGCACGGAGCGTGCGTCTTCTGAGCCAGAACACATGAGATCAGCGGCATGCCGGCTCCCCCGAAGACGATTTTTCCGTCCTCCAGGATCCGGGCACTCATGATGGCCACCATTTCCGCCGTGTTGTAGGCCGCTTTAGTCATTGTAGACACTCCTTCCCTCCATCGTTGCTCGAAGGATGTCTTTGAAATCCAGCAT
>JAPYTY010000397.1 GCA_029942065.1 Acidobacteriota bacterium
CCCATCGAGTGGTTGAGCAAAGAAGAGCGACTGCCGCTGGATCTCTCGGGAACCTTCCTGAACCTGGAGGGAGAGGAGGTTTCCCTTCTGGATCCCGATGAAGAAGGCAGCGTGGTGTTTTTGAACTCTTGGGCTACCTGGTGTAGCCCCTGCCTGGCTGAAATGCCGGCTATGGCATCGCTTTACCAACAGCTCTCCGAGAGCGGATTTTCGATGGTGGCGGTTTCAGATGAAGATCCCGAGACCGTTCGTGACTTCCTCGTAGATAGTCCCTACCCATTCAAGATTCTGGTGGATCCGGAGGACGTTCTGGGTGAACGCTTTGCGGTGACAATGATACCTACCACATTCATCATCGACCGCGAGGGACGCCTGGCTCTGAGGCAGACCGGGGCCTACCACTGGGATGCGGCCGCGGCCATTGAACAGTTCGAACCGCTCCTCGCCGGCGATTAGCCCTGCCACCGTTTTTGTTTCCTTCGATAATCCCTTAGAATGGTCTTCGTTATGTCTGATCGCCCTTTCTTTTTCCGCTGCATCAACGAAGCCTGCCATAAGGAATTCGACATTGGCAGGAAACTCTACCAGTGTCCCTCCTGCTCGGATCTGCTGGACATTATCAAGCCCCCCCCGGATCTGGATCCAACCCAGCTCAAGGAACTTTTCCGCCAGCGCGCCGCATCGAAGAATCCCCTGGACATCAGTGCGGTCTGGCGCTACCGGGAGTTTCTTCCCTTCGAGGAAAGGGATTTGGGGCATGTGGTCACCATGGGAGAGGGAAATAACCCGGTCCTGGAGACGCCCCGCTGCGCCGAGTACGTGGGTCTCAACCGGCTCAGAGTGAAGCATCTGGGTTGGAATCCCACCGGCTCTTTCAAGGACTACGGCATGACCACGGCCGTGACCCAGGCGAAGAAACTGGGATCTCGGGTGGTGGCCTGCGCCTCCACCGGCAACACCTCGGCCTCGATGGCCGCCTACTGCGCGAGGGCAGGGCTTCGGGCTGTGGTTTTCATACCCGAGGGACAGATTGCCTTTGGAAAACTCTCCCAAAGCCTGGACTATGGGGCTTTAACCCTGCAGCTCGAAGGCAACTTCGACGTCGCCATGGGCCTGGTCAGAGAACTGTCGGATGAGACTGATCTCTATCTCATGAATTCCATCAACCCTTTTCGCCTGGAAGGCCAGCAGACGGTCATACTCGAGCTCCTGGAACAGCTGGACTGGAAGGTTCCAGACCGCATTGTAGTGCCGGGAGGCAACCTGGGAAACTGCTCTTCCTACGGCAAGATTCTCATGGATCTAAAGAAGATGGGTTTCATCGACAAAGTGCCCCGCATCACCATCATCCAGGCCAGTGGGGCGGACCCGTTGTATCGGACCCTGGTCACCAGCTCCGCAGAACTGGTTCCGGTTCCCGACGCCTGGACCCTGGCCAGCGCCATCAAGATCGGAAAACCGATCAGCTGGAAAAAGGCCCTGCGCACCCTGAAATTCACCGACGGCTGGTGCGATGTAGTCAGCGAGCAGGAAATCGCGGATGCCAAGGCCACCCTGGGGCTTGATGGCATCGGCTGCGAGCCGGCTTCAGCCACCACCGTTGCCGGCCTGAAAAAGCTAATGAAGCTCGGTCAGGATGATGTGACGATGGACCCGGATGAAGATGTGATTGCGATCCTGACCGGTCATCAACTCAAGGACCCGGATTACACGGTCAACTACCATCTCGACAACCTCCATGAACACGCCATCTATGAGAACAACCTGATCGAGAAATCGGGAAAGATCAAATCTACATTTGCCAACAAACCCATGGAGATAGGCCCCGACAAGGAGAAGATCATCCGCCTCCTTAAACTTTAGCCCGCATCATGCATAAATTGTCTACTGCAGGGCCGCCTTCATCTGAGGAACGAAGACAACCTATGCACAATCCGGGCTAGCCCGCCGAGCTAAGCCGCATTATGAACACGAACCCAGCGACCCTTGGCGAACTCAAAGCTCAGAGACAACCAGGCCCTTATCGATCCGTCAAGGATGAGATCCGTGCCAACCTGATTGAAAAACTGGTCGGCGGCGAGCCCCTTTTCCCGGACATCGTCGGTTACCAGAATTCGGTGGTTCCGGGCATCGTGAATGCTCTCCTGGCCAGGCACAACCTCATTCTCCTGGGGTTGCGCGGGCAGGCCAAGAGCCGCATCCTGCGTGCCCTGACTAAGTTCCTGGACCCTGAAGTGCCGATTGTTGCGGGCTGCGAAATCAACGACGATCCTTTCTTTCCGATCTGCGGTACTTGCCAGAATCGGATTTCCGAAGAGGGAGACGACCTACCTATCGCCTATCTCCCACGCCGGCAACGCTACGTGGAAAAACTCGCCACTCCCGATGTCACCATTGCCGACATCATAGGAGATCTGGACCCCATCAAGGCCGCCAAACAGGGACGAGATCTTTCAGCTCACGAGAACATCCATTTTGGCCTGCTGCCCCGAGCTCACCGG
>JAPYTY010000398.1 GCA_029942065.1 Acidobacteriota bacterium
CCCGACCACATCGCCTACAAATAGAATCTTCATGAGCCCCGCCGTGGCAAACCGACGAATTCACTTGGCATAGTCCACCACCCGCATTTCTCGAATCAAGGTCACCTTGACCTGTCCTGGATATTGGAGCTCACTTTCGATTTTTTTGGTTATTTTCTTACTCAACCAGAATGCCTCTTCGTCGGAAACCTTACTGCTTTCGACCATGATCCGGACCTCTCTTCCGGCCTGAAGAGCAAAGGCCTTGGAGACTCCCGAGAAGGAGCTGGCCATCTCTTCCAATTGTTCCAATCTCTTGACATAGCTTTCCAGGGCCTCACGGCGGGCTCCCGGGCGCGCAGCTGAGGTGGCATCGGCAGCCTGAACAAGGACGGCTTCCAGGGTTCGAAACTCCACGTCGAAATGATGGGCCTCCATAGCATGAATGACCTCAGGGCTTTCTCCATGCTTCTTGGCCAGCTTCACTCCCAATTGCAAATGGGTTCCCTCCATTTCTCGATCTACGGCCTTTCCGACATCGTGGAGAAGTCCGGCACGCATACTTACAGCGACGTCGGCACCGATTTCCCGGGCCATGATTCCGGCCAGATAGGCCACTTCCTTACTGTGGGCAAGGACGTTCTGACCGTAACTCGTCCGATACTTGAGCTTGGCAACCAACCGCAGGAGTTCGGGGTGAAGACCGTGAATGCCCAGCTCCAGAGTGACTTGTTCTCCCTCTTGCAGAACACTTTCCTCCATCTCCTTCTGGACCTTGACCACCACTTCTTCAATCCGACTGGGATGAATTCGTCCATCCTTGATGAGGCGCTCGATGGACAACCGGGCAATTTCTCGTCGCAGTGGATCGAATCCAGACAAAATCACCGCTTCGGGTGTATCGTCCACGATGAGGTTCACTCCGGTTGCTTGCTCCAGAGCGCGAATGTTCCGGCCTTCCCGTCCAATAATACGTCCCTTCAAATCATCGGAAGGCAAATCCACAACCGAAACGGAAGACTCCACCACATGCTCCGCGGCACAGCGTTGGATGGCCTGAGCCAGAACCTTTCTTGCTTCCATTCCGGCCTTTTCCCGGGCCTCTTCCTCGATTCGCTTGGCCATCATGGCGGCATCGTGAAAGGCATCCTTCTCACTGGCCTTGAATAGATGTTTTTTCGCCTCTTCAGCCGTCATGCCCGCCACCGATTCCAGTCGCCGAGTCTGCTCCTGGATCAACTCTTCCATTTTCCGCTGATTTCCTTCTACGATTTGTTCGCGATCCTTGACCTTGATCAGACGCTGATCATATTCCTTTTTGTCACGTGCCAGGTTCTGCTCCTGAGCATGAAGTCTGTCTTCCCCTTTGCTGAGGCGTCGATCCAGCTTGTCGAGTTCCTTGCGACGTTCCTGCCCCTCTCTTTCCGACTCGGAGCGCAAATTAAAAATTTCGTCTTTGGCCTCTACCAGCTTCTCTTTCTTGATACTTTCAGCCTCCCGCTCGGCTGATTCCTTGACATCCGCTACCTGTTTGACAGCTGCGGCTATCCGCCGATCCGCATACCGAACCTTGACAACGAAGCCAAGGACGACTGCTACGGCCATTATTATCGTGAGGGCAATGAGTATCGACACTTCCATAACACACACTCCCAGATCTATTCTGAAGCGCCGTCTGAGGAGAAGGTTTGAGAGGAGGGTTCCCCCCCACTTTGCCGTGTGATTCGTGAAATTGAACCTGCTCGTAAGGTGGGTACCCTACCCTTCACATCAGGTAATTCCTAAGTAAGGAATCGCACACAATGAAGGGACCCGGATTCCCGCAGGTTTGAGTGTTGGCTCAAATTTCACCTAACCATCACTAACATCGCAGGGGACAAACTTGAGTCGCAGGTGCGGTCAACCATCAAGATGACTTGGTACCAGTCAGAGGATCCAAAAGGGTGGTGAGTTTCTCACTCTTCTCGGACACCGCTTCTTCCAAATTATCCAACTCGTCTTTAGTCGAGAAGTACTCATCAGCAATGTTCAACGCCGCCAAAACGGCTACCTTTATGCTGTCCACCGATGGGGTGCTTTCGAACACGTCTGTCATGGTTTCATCAACATATTTCGCCAGACGCTTGATGTATTCCGGATCACCCCCGCTGCGTACCTGGTACGTCTGCTTGTAAATCTTGACTGTGGTCACCTTATTAGAAGTTTCACCCACGTTTTACTCCGCCTACGATTAGCTTGGTTCCCCCAGGGCAATCACCTTCTCCATGATTTTGTCCACCCTAGACTGAATTTTCAGACGGTCATTCTTGAATTGTTTGATCAGTTTACCTTGATAATTATTCTCTCCCTTGATTTCCTCGATATTTCTCTTCAGTTGTTCGATTTCCTCCTTAAGAGTCTTGTTTTCGCTCTGGAGACTGCCCAGCAGCTGGACTGCGTCCATCACACGACTTTCCAATTTATTGAGAGCTTCAATTGACACAGCTACTGTGAGCGAGCC
>JAPYTY010000399.1 GCA_029942065.1 Acidobacteriota bacterium
TGTTGATTCTGCGCGGGGCTTGTCGCGACGGAACCATTCTCGAGGCCAATCAGGTCCAGACCGCAGCTTCAGCCGGCGAATCGTTGGCTGCCGGGATCATCTTCACCATGCCGGCCCTGCTTTTGATCGGAGCCTGGCAGCGGTTTGACCTGGTCATGACCACCGTCATTGCCTTTGCCGGGGGCCTGCTGGGGGTCCTTTTCATGATTCCGATGCGGCGAGTTTTCGTTGTCAAATCCGGCTCCGAGCTGACCTTTCCCGAAGGGGTGGCCTGTGCCTCGGTGCTCAAGGCAGGCGACCAGGCGGGCGGAGAGGCGGTCAACGTGATCTGGGGAGCGGTGATCGGTGCGGGCTTCAAGGCCTTGGTCACGTTCCTGGGCGTTTTCCGGGGAATCCTCGAAGGGGCGGCGCAAGGGTTGGGAGGCCGGCTTTTCTATTTCGGGGGCGATATCTCGCCGGCCCTGGTGGCGGTGGGTTATATCGTGCGCCTCAATATCGCGTCGCTGATTTTCATCGGAGGCGCCATCTCCTGGATCATCGGCATTCCTTTGCTGGGCGCTCAATCCTCCGCCGGGGATCCCCTGGAGGCGGTATGGACGCTCTGGGGCACGCAGATTCGCTATGCCGGAGTCGGGGCCATGGTGGTGGGAGGGATCGCTTCGCTCGTCAAGGTGCGCCACGGACTCCGGGAAGCGGTGCGCGAGATCGCTCGTCGGCGCGGCGGCGTTGACGGCCCTGGAGATCCCGACGATCAGGATCGGGATATCTCATCCCGGGCGATCCTGGCACTCGGCGGCATGGCGGTTGTTTTCATTGGAGGGGTTTACTACGTGTTGACCGGCAACCCGCTCATCACCTTGACCACCACTCTGATCATGGTCCTGATGGCCTTTTTTTTCACGGCGGTGGCCAGCTACATCGTGGGGCTGGTGGGAAATTCCAACAGTCCGGTTTCGGGCATGACCATCACGGCCGTCCTCTTTACTGGACTGCTGCTGCTTCTGTTTGGATTCACCGGCATGGAAGGCATGGTGGCGACACTGGGTGTGGCCGCCATTGTCTGCTGTGCCGCATGTACCTCGGGGGATGTCTGCAACGACCTCAAAACCGGTTCTCTGGTGGGAGCCTCACCCTTTCGACAACAAACCATGCAGGTTATGGGCGTGGCCGCGGCCTCGCTGGTCATGGCTCCCATCCTGCAGTTGCTGCACGACAACACCCCCGGCGGCATCGGGGGGCGTGAGTTGTCGGCACCCCAGGCGACCCTGTTCAAGGGGCTGGTGGAAGGTCTCTTCGGTCAGGGCGATCTGCCCTGGAACATGGTGGGTATCGGTGTGGGGGTGGGATGTGCCGTCCTGGCGATCGACAGGGTTCTGGAACATCGGGGCTCTGCATTTCGCATGCACCTGATGCCGGTGGCGGTGGGGATGTATCTCCCGCTGGGATTGGAAACACCGATTTTCATTGGAGGTCTCCTGGCCTGGGCGGCCACCGCTGGGGGAGGCGAGAGTGCCGACCGGCGGCATCATCGCGGCGTTCTTTATGCCTCGGGTCTGATCGCAGGGGAGTCCCTCACCGGGGTGGGGATCGCCTTTCTGGCCAGCCTGGGAATCGCCCGGCTTGATCTCGGCTTGCCCGATGTCTGGATGACCCTGTTGACGGTGTTTGGAGCCGGGGCCATTTTAGTCTCCTTTCACCTTTTCTCGCGGACCCGAGGGGATGAATCTTCAACCTCTCGTGAGTGAGTTGATTCGGGAGGGCCTACATCGCCCCTTCAGGTCTCCCTCGTTTACCACATTCATTCCTGGGGCTCACGTCCCAGGCTATTTCACATCGCCCCTTCGGGGCTCTTGACCTGGTTTCTTCGAATCGGGAGGTCACGTTTCACGTTCCAGTTCGGCACGATTTTGTATCGGCCGCTCTGCGAGCGGCTCTCCGGATTCGGGACGACCTTGCTGTGGGCGCACTCAGTGCGCCCCTACACCTTCCTGTTAGACCTCGCTCCGAAGGAGCGACAGAGTCTGAATCAGGGCGTCCCGCCCTGATTCAGTTTTCTTCCTTGTGTCTTTGTGCCTTTGTGGTGAACATCTTCTTGGTGTCTCTATGGTGAAGTCCCCGCACTCTGTTTGACAATCGGCAATCGAAAATCGACAATCGAAAAACGAAACGATCGTGAGGGGTTGGGTATTTCTATGAAGCATTTTTTTATTTCCTTATTTTTTGTCTGGGGTCTGTCGAGTGGGGCCGGGGCCCAGCAGGAGATCCTGCCGGCATCTTCCACGGCGATCTACCAGCTCGTGCTGGGGTACAACGATGTTCTGGATACCTGCACCCGGACCGCCTGTACCAATATCGACGAGTTGATGGAGTACTTCGCCGACGATGCAGTCAGGACCTTTGTGGGGGGATCTGGTGGTGTCCCGTCTGGAAAGGCGTGATTCCAATCACACCCTGACGGGAGTGGAGCATCACGTGAG
>JAPYTY010000400.1 GCA_029942065.1 Acidobacteriota bacterium
CGAAAAGGATCAAACCTTCATCCTGGCCGTCTACCCGGATCAGTTCGATTCCGAGAATTTCACCTATCGGCAGGTCCACGACCTGCTCCTGGAGATCGCTCTTCCGGTGCCGAGGATCATCACCCTGGATCCGGAACGGGGCATCGTGCTTCAAGAGGATCTGGGAGACGAGTCACTTCAACTCAGGCTCTTGAAGGCCGACGCCACCCAGAGACGGCGCCTGCTCTCGTCCGCCATCGATCACATCGTCGTGATCCAGGGCGAAGGAACGAAAGCCGTCGGATCTGAAACACAGGCTTCGCGATTGGCCTTTGACCAGGAAAAACTCAACTGGGAGCTTCTCTTTTTTCGGCGTCACTATCTGGAGGACCACCGCCGATTGAATCCGGTTGACGAAAATCAGCTGGGGGCGGAATTTGACCGACTCAGCGCGGAGCTGGCCGGACTTCCCCGCTGCCTGTGCCATCGCGATTTTCAGGTCCGCAACCTGATGATAAAGGACAACACCCTTTACATCACTGACTTTCAAGACGCCCGCCAGGGTCCCTTCTGCTACGATCTGGTTTCTCTGTTGAAGGACTCCATCGAGCTGGAAGAGGAAGAGGTTGAAGGCTTCCAGAATTACTACCTCGATAAGGGATTATTTCCCGACCAGCCCCGGGATTTTCGACGCCAGTTCCAGCTGATGTCTATTCAACGCCTGCTCAAGGCTTTGGGGACCTATGGTTACCAGATCGCTGTCTCCGGCAACGACATCTATCGACAGTATGTCCCCGGATCACTTCAGCGCGCAGCTGTCTCCTTGCAATCCATTCCGGAATTTCCTTATATTCAGTCCATCATCGAGAACGAACTGGAATTCTGAGGGCGTGCTTTCGCGCTTTCGTGCTATCGTGCATTTGACGCAACGAACGCACGATTGCACGAACGCACGAATACACGAATACACGAAAATGCCCCAGGTCTACGTCGAAGATATCGCCCAGCATGTAGGTCAGGAAGTCACCCTGAAGGGGTGGCTCTACAACAAGACCGACAAAGGGAAACTGAGGTTCCTTCTGGTACGTGACGGAACGGGAGTCCTGCAGGCGGTGGTCTTTCAAAAGAACGTGTCGCCTGAGGTATTTGAAGCCACCGATACGCTCACCCAGGAATCCTCCCTTTCGGTCACCGGAGAAATCAGGCCGGACGACCGGGCGCTCGGTGGATTCGAGATGGACGTCACCCATCTCGAGGTGGTGCAGGTGGCGGAGTCCTATCCCATTACTCCCAAGGAACATGGGACTTCCTTCCTCATGGACAACCGGCATCTGTGGCTGCGTTCTTCCCGCCAGCATCAAATCATGCGAATCCGAAGCGAGATCGTGAAAGCCTGCCGGGATTTCCTGGACGATCGCGGGTTCATTCTAGCGGACACGCCCATCATCACACCGGCTGCCTGCGAGGGCACCACCACCCTTTTTGAACTGGACTACTTCGAAGAAAAAGCCTATCTCACCCAGAGCGGACAACTCTATAACGAAGCCGCCTGCATGTCGGTCGGCAAAACCTACTGCTTCGGCCCTACTTTCCGGGCCGAGAAATCCAAGACACGCCGCCATTTGATGGAGTTCTGGATGATCGAGCCGGAGGTGGCCTATGCTGAGCTGGACGACATCATGGAACTGGCTGAGCAGTACATCTCCTACATTACTCAGCGAGTGCTGGAAGAGAGAAAAGAGGAGCTAAAAACCCTGGAACGGGACACCAGCTGGCTGGAGAAGGTCGCCCCCCCCTTTCCACGCATCAGCTACAGCGAAGCATTCGAAATTTTGAAGGAAGAGGGGTCAGAAACCCCATCTGGTTCCGATTTCGGGGGCACTGACGAGACCCTGATCTCCAAGCGCTTTGACCGGCCCGTGATCGTTCACCGCTATCCCAAGGCCATCAAGGCTTTTTACATGGAGCCCGATCCGGTTGATCCGGAGCTGGCCCTGTGCATGGATATTCTGGCGCCGGAGGGATATGGAGAAATCGTGGGAGGCAGCCAGCGAATCCACGATCACGACCTGCTACTGGCACGCATCCAGGAGCACAGTCTTCCCGTGGAGTCCTTCCAGTGGTATCTGGACCTGCGCAAGTATGGAAGCGTCCCTCACTCCGGATTCGGAATGGGCATCGAGCGTGTGGTGGCCTGGATCTGCGGCATCGAGCACGTTCGTGAAACCATCGCCTTCCCCCGAATGCTCCATCGGATGTACCCCTGAACCGAGCGCTGGTCTTTGACCAGCGCGTTTCACGTTTCACGAAAAGAAGTGTAGGGGCGCACGTCCGTGCGCCCGTCGGCCAGCGACCCCCGTCTTGTAGCGGCCGCTCAAGTCCGACTTTCTCACACCAGGTCGTCACGAAGCGGCGGCAGGGCCGGCCTGACAAAGCGCACGAGTGGAGGCCCCCGGAAGCGTACTGTACGGTACGCTGAGGAGGCCGAACGAATG
>JAPYTY010000401.1 GCA_029942065.1 Acidobacteriota bacterium
GATGTAGGCGTCAATTACAAGGAGTTTTGCGGTGATTCCGCCTGGACCTTCCCGGTGGGAGAGATATCCGAAGAACTCAAGCAGCTCCTTGAGGTGACCCGGGGCTCTCTGTACAAGGGAATTGAAAAAACAGTCGTAGGGAATCGGGTCTCGGATATCTCTTCGAGCATTCAGGAGTTTGTAGAAGCCCACGGATTTTCAGTGGTTCGGGAGTTTGTTGGCCACGGCATCGGCAAAGCCCTCCACGAGGAGCCCCAGGTTCCCAACTACGGCCAACCCGGCCGAGGTCCCAGACTCAGAGAAGGGATGGTCCTGGCGATCGAGCCCATGGTGAACTGCCTCGGACCGGCAGTCCGGGTGCTGGAGGACAAGTGGACCGCGGTGACCGCCGACGGGGGGTACAGCGCTCACTTCGAACATTCCGTCGCGATTACCGACAACGGACCGTGGATTTTGAGTGAGCTGCCTGAAAATACAGAGCTGTAGATCAATTGAAGGAAAATAGATGAAGAACGAAAAAAAACCACGAGGGAACGATAGAAAATGAAGGTTCGAGCGTCGGTTAAAAAAATGTGCCTCAAGTGTAGAATCGTTCGGCGAAAGGGCGTTGTGCGGGTGATCTGTCCCAATCCCAAGCACAAGCAGCGTCAGGGATAACGATGCGAGTAGCAGGTGTCAATATTCCGGACAACAAGATGGCTCAGGTTTCGCTGACCTATATTTATGGAATCGGAAAATCCCGTGCCACAAAGATTCTGAACGAAGCGAAGGTGGACTTGTCGAAATCCGTCAAGGACCTTACTGAAGAGGAAGCGGCCAGGATCCGTCAGTTGATTCTGGACGGGGGCCGGGTTGAGGGAGATCTGCGTAAGGAAATACAGTTGAATATCAAGCGTTTAATGGATATCAACTGTTACCGCGGCCTGCGTCACCGCCGAGGGCTGCCGGTCCGGGGGCAGAGAACCCATACCAACGCGCGTACGCGAAAGGGTCCGAAAAAAGTTGGGATTCGGCGCAGGAAACGTTAGCCCTCAGATGGGTTAGACGGCAACGAGAGGAACGATGGCGAAGCGAAAAGGTCAATCCAAGAGAACCAAGAAGAAAGAGAAGAAGACCGTGAGTCACGGACGTGTTTACATCAGGGCTACCTTCAATAACACGCAGATTACCATCAGCGATAGGGAAGGGAATGTCCTGACCGCTTCTTCTGCCGGTGCACGGGGATTTCGGGGAAGCCGGAAAAGTACCCCTTTTGCCGCCTCCCAGGCGGCACACACGGCTGCTATCGCCGTCCGTGATCAGTACGGAATGAAGTATTGCGATGTGATGGTGAGAGGGCCGGGTGCGGGACGCGAGTCAGCCATCCGTTCGTTACAGGCGGCTGGGTTGGAGGTGCGTTCCATCAGGGACGTGACGCCGATCCCTCACAACGGGTGTCGGCCGCCGAAACGCAGGCGGGTTTAAGACAAGAGACATCGGTTATTAGGAGGAAAGTTTTTGGCACGTTACACAGGGTCTGTTTGTAGGCTTTGCCGGCGCGAGGGAATCAAGTTGTTCCTGAAAGGGCAGCGTTGTTTTACGGAGAAGTGCGCTATTGAGAAGCGTAATTTTGTCCCCGGTGAGCATGGAAGAAATGTCCGAGTCCGACGCAAGCTGGTTGGCTATGGGCTGCAGCTTCGCGAGAAACAAAAAGTAAAGAGAATGTACGGTGTTTTGGAGAAACAGTTTCGGCGCTATTTCGAGAAGGCCGCTCGGAAAAAGGGAATCACCGGAACGCTCCTGATGCAATTGCTGGAACGCCGCCTGGATAACATCGTTTATCGTCTCGGCTTTGCCAGTTCCCGAAATCAGGCAAGGCAGTTTGTGCGGCATGGCCATTTCCAGGTCAACAGTCGGAAGACAACGATTCCCTCATATCTTGTTTCCAAAGGCGATGAAATCGCGGTTCGACCCAAAAGTCAGGAAAATGTACTGATCAAATCCAATTTGGAAGATGTCCTGGGACGCGTAGTGCCCGGGTGGTTGGAACTGGATGGCCAGAATTTCAAAGGCCAGGTTCTGGAATTGCCACAACGCGAGGATCTTACGATTCCCATCGAGGAGTCGCTGATTGTCGAGCTCTATTCAAAATAAAATCTAGCCCGACACGGGCCAGGCTCCTTTAATTCGGGCAGTCTAAACATTTGGAGAAGTGTAAATGACAGTGTTTCAGAGACCCAAGAGACTTTTCAGTGATAAGGATTCCAATTCAACATTTGGGCATTTTTATGCCCTTCCATTTGAGCGCGGTTTTGGGACGACCATTGGCAATGCGATGCGCCGTATCCTTCTCTCTTCGATTGAGGGTGCCGCCATCACCGCCGTTAAAATTGAGGGGATACTCCATGAGTTCTCTTCAATCCCGGGCGTACGAGAAGATGCCACGGACATCATCATGAACTTGAAAAGCATTCCCCTTCGACTTCATGTGGAT
>JAPYTY010000402.1 GCA_029942065.1 Acidobacteriota bacterium
GCCCAGTAAGTACAACTTCCATTTCAAGCACATGACGACGGTGGGCGAGCCGATCGAGCCGGAAGTGTGGAGGTGGTACCACGAACGGGTCGGCAAGGGTGAAGCTGCCATCGTGGATACCTGGTGGCAAACCGAGACTGGAGGATTTCTGTGCAGCACCATGCCTGCGATGCATCCCATGAAACCGGGAAGCGCGGGTCCCAGCATGCCCGGCATTCATCCGGTCATTTACGATGAAGAAGGAAATGAAGTTCTAGGGGGGAGCGGGACCGCCGGAAATATCTGCATCCGGAATCCCTGGCCGGGAGGGTTCCAGACCATCTGGGGGGATCGCGACCGTTACGTCCTTAATTATTACGAGAAGTACTGTAAAGATAAAAACAGTAAGGACTGGCAAGACTGGCCCTATTTTACGGGCGATGCCGCCACCCAGTCAGAGGATGGATACTTCAGGATCCTGGGCCGGATCGACGATGTGATCAACGTGGCCGGACATCGACTGGGGACCAAGGAGCTGGAATCCGCTTGCCTTACCGTGCCCGAGGTGGCCGAGGCCTCGGTGGTTCCGGTGGCGGATGAAGTGAAGGGCAAGGTGCCTGATATCTATGTTTCCTTGCAGCCCGGCCACGACGCCCGTGAGGAGATCGACCAGGCAGTGGTCAAGGCTATCGAAAGAGATATTGGCAAGATCGCCCGTCCGAAGCACGTTTACATCGTTCCCGATATGCCCAAGACCCGCTCGGGCAAGATCATGCGGCGCGTCCTGGCCGCCATTTCCAACAAAACGGATGTGGGTGATGTAACGACTCTGGCCAATCCGGAGGTGGTCGAGTCCATCCGAAAAATGGTGCAGGGGGAATAGACTAGCAAGCTGACCGGGATAGAGAGCCCGGTCAGGACATGGGACTATTGCATAGAAGCAGATTCTGATTGTGTTATAAGGGAGCCATGATTATCGGTTTGACGGGCCGGAATGGATCAGGGAAAGGAGAGGCAGTCAGGTTTCTCCAGTACAAGAGTTTTTATCCCTATTCCCTGTCTGATGTGATCCGCGAAGAGGTCCGGGTGCGGGGAATGGAAATCACCCGGGAGCGGTTGATCGAAGTGGGCACCGAACTGCGTTCTCAGGGTGGAACGAGCGTGCTGGCGGAGCGAGTTCTGAAAAAAATCGAGCCTGACAAGAACTATGTCATCGATTCATTTCGGCACCCGGATGAAGTGAAGGCGTTCAGGCTTCGTCCCGACTTCCGCCTCCTCCGGGTTGATGCCACCGCCGAGGTGCGCTTCCAGCGCGTTCGAGACCGGGGGCGCGAGAGGGACGCCACCACGGTCGAGGAATTCCTGGAGCTGGAGAGCCGCGAAGAAGCCGCTGTAGATTGGCACGGCCAACAGCTGATTGCGGTTGAGGAGATTGCTGATTTCACCATCAGCAACAACGGATCTCTGGGTCAACTGCAGGACCAGATTTCCGATTTATTGAAGCGCTTGATTCGCCAGGTTGAGCGGCCCGATTGGGACGAGTATTTCATGAAGCTGGCCCAGGTGGCGTCCCTGAGAAGCAACTGCGTGAAGCGAAAGGTTGCCGCCGTCATCGTTCGGGATAAAAGAGTGATTTCCACCGGCTATAACGGGACGCCCCGAGGAACCAGAAACTGCTATGAGGGAGGTTGCCCGCGCTGCAATGACCTGGCGGACAGCGGAACTCGCCTGGACGAATGTCTCTGTTCTCACGGCGAGGAAAATGCCATCATTCAGGCTGCCTACCATGGGGTCAGCGTCAAAGACGGGGTGCTGTATACCACCTTCGCGCCTTGCCTCACCTGTACCAAGATGATCATCAACGCAGGTCTCGTGGAAGTGGTGTACAACCAGGACTATCCCCTGAATGAAACGTCCTTTAATTTGCTGAAGGAGTCCGGCGTCAAATTTCGACAGCTTGAGGTAGGTTAGCCGCCTCGGACGCTGGTCTTCGACCAGCGCGTTTCAGGTTTCAGGTTTCCGGAGTGTGGGAGGCGCCTCAGTGCGCCGATTCCGGAAAGCCTACATCGCCCTTACAGGGCTCCCTCGCTTACCAAGCTTTCAATCCTGGGGCTCACGCGCCAGGCTATTTCACGTCACCCCTTCGGGGTTCTGGGCGCCATACTATCAAGGCCTTCCAAGCGCTCTCCCTTCCCAACAAAAGCACCACCCCACCACCTCGCAGAGGTCACAGCCCCGAACGAGAAAGCTCATCCAGAAAGTAGGCGGAGCTCCTGATCCCGCCATGGAAGTTATCCAGATTGAGTTTCTCATTGGGAGCGTGGGCGTTTTCATCGGGGAGGCCAATGCCCATCAGGACGCTGGGGATTTTCATCAACTCCGCGAAGGTGGCCACAACGGGTATGGAGCCACCTTCGCGCTGGAAAACAGGCTCTTTGCCAAACCCCTTTTTGATGGCTCGAGCAGTGGCGATCAGGGCGGGAT
>JAPYTY010000403.1 GCA_029942065.1 Acidobacteriota bacterium
GTGTTGGTGGGGCAGTTGCGGCGCATCGCGTTGGCGTACTGGTAAAAGAGAATGGTGTCGTGAAACAGCCCGTAGCCGGCCCGCAGGGAGGTCTTGCCGTCTCCGAAAGGATCCCAGGCAAAGCCGATCCGGGGTGCGAAATTCAACTTGGAAGGATTCTCAAAGAAGGGCTCAGCGCTGGTGGGTTGGCCCACGGTGAGGGGGCTCGGCCCCAGGGTGGGTTGGCGCCCATTCACCTCATAGGGCGTGGTGATGGCCTCGTAGCGTACCCCTAGGTTCAGGGTCAGGTTGGGGCTCACCTTCCAGTCATCCTGCAGGTAAAAGCCGATGGCCCACTGGCGGGCTCCACGCAGGCTTTCCGCGCCGGGAATCTTACCCCTCCACTGGTTGGAATTGCCCTGGAGGAAACTTGACAGGCTTCCAAACACATAGCGGCCTCCGGGCCAGCCATTGAAGAAGTCGTTGTTCTGGTAACGAGCGGCGCTGGCGCCGAATTTGAGGCTGTGGTTACCGCGGGTCAAGAACAGATCATCGGTGTAGCTGTACATGTTAGTGACGTTTTTCCCGACCAGATAGTTTCCTATGGAACTGACCGGGCCGCCCACATCCAGATCGCCGAAGCCCTGGCCCGCTACTCCCGCGATGTTCAGGGGGTTGCCGGCGCAGTCACCTCCGCAGAAATCATCTGTCGGGTTGGCCTGAGACCAGGTGGTCCGCTGAAAGCCCACCCGGAAGGTGTTGATCATGTTGGGAGAGAAAATGTGCTTCTCCTCGAGAGTAACGTAGGTGGCGAAGCTGTCCGAGAGCCAGCCGGTGCCCGGAAGTACCCCGGAGAGGCCTCGATCCCCGTCGCTCATCGTATAGCGGCCAAAGATACTGTCCGAGTCGGAAAAAGTGTGATCTATTTTTGCGGTGATGAAATCCTCGTTCACCGGCTCGTTACCGGTCGAGAAGTATTCGCCGGCACCACCGCCGATGTCACGACCATTGGACCTGGGATACAGGTTCAAAAAGGGCATGATGACGGGAGCGACCGTTATCTCGGGGATGCCGTCGTTGTCCAGGTCCCCAAGTCGCGCATTGTCAGTGGGCACGAATGCGGTTTGCGAGACGCCCGTTAACTCCCTGAAGCCCTCGTAGCTGAAAAAGAAGAAGGATCGGTCCTGGACGATGGGTCCACCGATGGTGCCCCCGAACTGATGGCGTCGGAAGGCGGGTTTTTCCGCGGGGTCGAAGAAGTTGCGGGCATCCAGAACCCGATTGCGGTGAAACCAGAAGGCAGATCCGTGGAAGTTATTGGTTCCACTCTTGGTGACCAGGCTGATCACGCCGCCGGCGAATCGGCTGTACTGGGCCGAATAGTTGTTGGAGATAACATTGAATTCCTGGACCGTCTCGACGCCAAACAGCGAGCCTGCCGATCCTCCGACTCCGGAGGAGCGGGAGCTGTCGGTAATGTCCACCCCATCCAGGAGGTAGCCGGTCATGTAAATTCGGGCGCCCCCCATCGAGATTTTGACGGCAGCCGGGCTGGTGGTCTGTCCGGAGTAGGAAGCCGCACGCGCCTGGGTCACACCCGGGCTGAGCAGCGACAACTCGATCAGGTTGCGACTGTTCAAGGGCAACTCGTGGACCTGTTTTTCGGAGATGACGTCCGAGAGAGTGGCCGAGGTGGTGTTGATCAAGGGAGCTTCTCCCGTGACGATCACCTCTTCTGAGATTTCACCCACGGCAAGGGTCAGATCAACCAGGGCTTCCTGGCCGACTTCGACTCTCAGGCCGGTTCTGACGGCGGTCTGAAAGCCCACCAGTTCGGCCCGGACTTCGTAGCTACCCACGTTCAGTTCGACGGCTCTGTAACCGCCTCCGTCTCCCGAAATCAGTAGACGGCTCTGACCGGTGTTCACGTTGGTAACCGTGACTTCAACTCCCGGCAGGACACCTCCTGTGGCGTCGGTCACGGTTCCTACGATGATACCGGTTCTGACCTGAGCATAAGTCGAGGGCGTTGCCCAGACCAGAGCCAACACCACCATACCTAGGATAAAATTTGTTTTTCTCATGGAATTTTTCTCCCCTTAAGTTAATCTCTGCACTCCAATGATTATCCCCTACAAGATCTAGCAGTCTAAACCTTGTTGGCATTCAAACCCAATATACATCATATCTATGTGAGCGGAGTAAAGCAAAAATGATGCCAGGAGTTTATATGGGGTGGTGTTGTTAATGACCACAACGGGATGTGGTTTCAGCTGGAGTGGGTTCAAGAATTTGGATTGTCGATTCAGGGAATTGAATCGGAACGGGGAAACCTTCACCACTAGGACACAGGGAAGAGATCCACCACCAAGGCACAAAGACACAAAGAAGAAAGCTGAGTCAGGGCGGGACGCCCTGACTCAGACGCTGTCGCTCCTTCGGAGCGATGAGAATGTGGCGGCCCCGTTGTGGCGGACATCGG
>JAPYTY010000404.1 GCA_029942065.1 Acidobacteriota bacterium
GTGTGGGAGTCAATTTCGGAGATTTTTACAATGGGACCAAGCGCTCCCTGAACCTGTCTGGAGACTTCCGACCCAATGAGACCATCCAGGTCAGCCCCAGTTACAAATTCAATGATGTCGACCTGATCGAAGGCTCTTTCAATACCCATCTGTTCGGTCTGCGTGCCGATGTCTCCTTCACCACTAACTTGCTGACCTCGACGTTTATCCAATACAACAGTACGGGTGATCTGGCGGCGATTCAGTTTCGCTTCAATTACATCTTTCGCACCATCGACAATTTTTTTATTGTCTACAATGAGACTCGTTTGACCGACGGCGTCTTCTCTGGAGAATCCGATCGTTCGCTGGTACTCAAGCTCACCTACTCTCTGCATCGATAATCGCGTGGGTTTTCACCACAGAGACCCGGGATGTCACCACAGAGACACAGGGAGAAGACTGACCGCTGACCCCGTCGGGCTGCGCCCGCCTGCTGACCAGTTGACCAAGCTGAGCCAATTTCTGTCGATCCTTCGGAGCGATGAGGATGTAGTGAAGCCGTTGTAGCGGCCGCTCTATGAGCGGCGTTCACCCCTGCACTACAGCACCACGGCACCACCGCACGTGTCCGCGAAGCGGACTTCACCACAGAGACAGAGAAACTTCTTTCGTTTTTCCCTGTATCTTAGTGGTTAGGAGAATAAACCAATGAAATGGATCACGGTGGCGATGACGTTGGCCCTGGTGACCTCAACGGCCGGGGCCCAGACTCAACCCGAAGTGACGGTCGAGGAAATCGATGGCTGGATGACGGAACTCTCCAACTAGGGACGCTGGGGGCAGGAGGATCAACTGGGGGCCGTCAACCTGATCACGTCCCAGAAGCGCAGGCAGGCGGCAGCCCTGGTGAGGGAGGTATGCTCGGTATCTCTGGCGCGTGATCGGGAGAAGGAGAAAGCGGCCGATAATCCTTCTTCTTACGAGCATGTCATGTTCCGGGTCGACCGGGATGGTTCGGGTTCCGCCATGGATAGTGACAAGGTGTCATATCATGGTCTGGCTCATGCCCACCTGGACTCACTGGCTCACGTTTTTTACCAGGGGAAGATGTATAACGGTTTTTCCCAGGAAGAGGTTACCGAGAAGGGTGCCGGTAAACTGGATATCCACAATCTGAAGGACGGCATCTTTACGCGCGGAATCCTGATCGACATTCCTCGCCTCAAGGGCGTTCCTTATCTGGATCCCGGAACGGCCATCTATTCGGAGGATCTCGAAGCATGGGAACGGCAGGAGGGGATTCGGGTCGTCAGTGGCGATGTCGTTTTTGTACGCACCGGACGCTGGGCCCGCAGGGCCACCCTGGGACCGTGGGATGCCTTTCAGAACTCAGCAGGGCTTCACGTCTCGGTTGCCCGGTGGCTGAAGGAACGCGATGTGGCCATGCTCGGGGGCGATGCCGCCAATGACGTACGGCCTTCGGGACTCGAAGAGATCGCTTTTCCGTTGCACCGTCTGTCCCTGGTGGCCATGGGCGTCCATTGGTTCGACAACGCCGATATGGAGGCCCTCAGTGAAACCGCTGCCCGCCTCAACCGATGGGATTTCGTGCTTGGGATTTAGGGTTTTACTCCGAAGGAGTGATTTGCAACTTGATGGCCTGTTCCAAATTTTCCCTGGATTGCAGTCCTTGCAAGACCAGCTCTCCAATATGAAAGGTGGGGACTGCTGAGATTCTGGCCTCGTGATAGGCGTGGTGAAGAGCCTGCTTATGCGCTTCCTGGTATTTTCTTGCTTCCAGATCCTGTTCGAACGAGTCCAGATCCAGGCCAACCTCAGCCGCCAGTTCCGAAAGGACCTCCACTTTTCCAATGTCTTTCTCTTCCTGAAAAAAGGCCTCGAAGATACGAAGGTTGTATTGATTGGCCTTCCCGTGTTCCCGAGCATGCTGATATCCCTCGAAGGCAAGATGGCTGTAGGGTTGAGGAGAGATCCTGGGAAGAATCATGGCGACACCCATCTGTTTTGCCATCGGATACACGGAGCCGGTCCAGGCGTTTTGCAGATAGTCATCCTCGGGTCGCAGGCGGGGGGCGGGGCTGGGACGCAGTTCAAAGGGCATCCATTGAACCTCCACATCCTTTCCTGCGACGGCCTCTCGTAGCGGGAACTCCGCCAGAAAGCAGTAAGGTCACAGATAATCCGAGTAAACTTGAATGGTAAGAGTCATGATTGTTCAGACCGGAGGGCGCACGGCCGGGCGCCCCTACACTTCAATTTACGCCTTGATGTTGGCAACCGCAAGCTGCCTGAGCATCATATGGCGGAGTCTTCGTTGGTCATCACCGGAAAATCGCAGGAATTGAAGTCTCATGAAGGAAGGACTTGAATTGCGTACGATGCCTTCTACAGAGATGGCCACTGCTCCATCGGGAACCTGGATCTCCAGCGTGAGGATGGTCTCCAGCTTCAAC
>JAPYTY010000405.1 GCA_029942065.1 Acidobacteriota bacterium
CCACAGGAATGGGCAGGCAACCCGACCACCCTGGTCAATTCGAACATTGGAAAGCACATCGATGGACATCCCGGCATTCCAGGCATTAGTGCCCTTTTCGACGAGTCCCTGGGTGACGGGGAACTTCGCAGCATAAGAGGGTATTTCATGATCGACGATGAGGGAACCGACGGGGAAGGACGACTCTTATTTCGTTCGGAGCTTGGAGGCGGAGAAATTCCCGAAGCGGCCGCCCTCAACGTTTTTGCACCGCAGTTCGGCCGTGACCACAAGAGGTTCATGCGAGAAAAGGGCATCTTTCGAACGGGATCGCTCAATCCCAATGTGGCCAAGCCTTCGGGACGCTGGTCCATCGACCCCAAAGGACAGATGGTCTACAGAGGCGATCACAGCCTGACCATTCGCCGGGCCAAGCAGGGATTGGCCATGGCCCATGAGATCTTGACGAAGATGGGGGCCCGGAAGATCACTTCGATCGATATTCCGGTCGACATCAACCCTCGCACCCGGGGCTCACGCCTGGTGGGTGCCTGCCGGGCGGGGATCGACCCCGAAACCTCTGTGGTCGACTCTTATTTCGAGTCCCACGATGTAGACAACCTGTTCGTTTGTGATAACAGCGTGATCCCTCGAGTGACCACCGGTCCCACTGGAATCCCGCTTGCGACGGTGGCAGTGTTTGCGGCCCAGCGGATTGTAGAACGCCATTTCCAGGGGTAGGCCTTCACCACCAAGACACAAAGAATACTGTCCCAGGGCGGGACGCCCTGAGCCAGGCTCTGTCGCTCCTTCGGAGCGAGTCCGGAAAAGGTAGTGTAGGGGCGCACTGAGTGCGCCCACATCAAGGTCGCGACGATTCCGACCCAATGCACGACAGCACGAAGGCGCGAGTGCACGAAGTGGGAGGCGCCTCAGTGTGCCGATTCCGGCCCAGCACCAGTCCGCGAAGCGGACTTCACCATCTAAAAGTTAAAGGCATAGGTGAGCTTGGCTATGAGTGCTCTTTCTTTGACCTCGCCATTGGTGGATCGCCTTTCATTGTAGATCACGAAAAAATCACTCAGCGGTTTGTGGATCAAATTGAATCTGAAATTACTGCTGATTTCCTTGAACTCGCTGTTGTACTGGGTCAGCGCGTTCACGAACATCCGGGTATTGAATGAGTACTGAAGGCGCGTTCGCACCAGTTCCGTTGAAAAGTCGCCGGAAGGCAGAGTGATGTCATCGTGGGTCCAGGACACTTCAGATTCGAAGTGATAACCGTAGCGAAAACCGAATAGGAAGCGATAGGAATCCCGATTGCCGTCAAAAAAATCACCTGTAGCCACCCTTGCCTGGCCGCTGAGCATGCGGCTGCGATCGATTACCAGATCAATGGAGTATTCCGAAAATTCATAATCGCCTGGAAGGATGGCCTGATCTGGCTGGATGAAAAAAGGCTCCGTCAGTCTCTCAAACCTGAATGTTCTGCCCACTGAGAGATTGCTGCTGTTTTGAAACTCCATTCCAAACCGCGTTTCCATCTGCCGGGTCTCCAGGGGGCCCGAGGTCTGCGATATGGAGTCGATCCAGTTCAACACTCTGAACTCGCGAATCCAGGGAATTCTTTCCCCGGGTCGAGGAGTCCAGGTGATCCGTCCCCGGGTTGTTTTAATTCCCTTGCGGGGAACAAACCCCACCTCCGGATTGAAGTTATCTCCGATGGCCAGATATTGACTTTCCAGCTGAAAACGTGGATCGTTCCATGCTACGGTGAGACTTCCTGCCATATCCTGGTCTTCGAGACCCGGTGTTTCCGTCTTCAAGAAAAAGGAAGTCAAGTCCAGGTGGTCCATGAAGTTGAAGTTTCCATCGACGCCATAGGTGCGGTTATTCTGACCTTCACCCTCCTCTTTGTTGACGAAGATTCCTCCCACATCGGAACTTTGCAGGATGTCACGGCGCACCCGAATTACGGAAAAATTGGTTGAAGGCGTGTCCTGGATTTTATCTGTCTGCATGGAAAACAGGCCGAGCGTGTAGGCTCCCGCTCTTCCCGTCAAGCGCACACCTCCCAGAACAGGGACCAATCCGCCTCTGGAGATTCCAATCCGCCGGCTGAAAAAGGGAATCAAATCGGAATCGAGTCGACTTCTTCCCCCGACTCGACGGCGGGCACCCTGACGCGCGAACTGGAAGATGCTGGCGTTTTCCAGGAAAAACTCCCGTTTTTCGGAAAAAAATAGACTGAAGCGTGTCAGGTTGATCTGCTGATCATGGGCCTCCACCTGGGCAAAATCGGTGTTCACAGTTAAATCCAGTGTCAGCTGAGAACTCACTCCATATTTGACGTCAAGCCCCAGCTCGGGCTGGAAATCC
This sequence comes from Acidobacteriota bacterium, assembly GCA_029942065.1. GTDB lineage: Bacteria > Acidobacteriota > UBA6911 > RPQK01 > JADFOI01 > JAPYTY01. The sequence continues at coordinate 2,359 of JAPYTY010000405.1, forward strand.
ACATCGTCGCCTTCCGAGCGCACAAGGGGAGCCGAAAAATAGGGCTTGACCTGTAGGTTCATCCCCTGACGCAACCCGTTGATACCCTGCAGCGTTC
>JAPYTY010000406.1 GCA_029942065.1 Acidobacteriota bacterium
ACGCCGAAGGAAACCATCTGATCCTCCTCGGTGATCTCCCACCTGCTATGCACCACCTTGGAATTGACCTTGGCAGTGAAACGCATCTCTTCCTGCCCGACCTGAAAACCCACCACTACCTGGATATCCTCGGCGGGAATAAGACTTGCCTGGGAAATGAAAGCTCCAACCGGCGAAAGGTTCGTGATCTACCCTTTGACGACCTCATTTTTCCATACCACGACACAAGGAATAGAAACCTCCCACCGCTTGAATTGTCGATCCTCCCTCATGTCGTTAGTATAACGCTGGTTTTTGTTGCGCCCCCGGTCAGGAACGACTTTTTGAAGGAACGGTCCTTCCGTCCACTTCCCGAAGCTGTAGCCAAACAACTCGAACGGTGACAGAATAGGGCCATGGTTAATCACCGGAATCAGAAAGGAAACGATCTAATGACTCTGCGACCCATCCTGTACTCGGTCGCCGCCGTCCTTTTCCTGGTTGGATGCGGCAGTGCTCGGGGAAATCAGGCGATCTCCCCCGAAGAGACGGCCTGCCTGGATCTAGCCGGAATCACCAATCTCACCGTTACCTCCGCAGAACTGGTGGAGGCGACCGATAACACCCCCCGACACTGTTACGTCAAAGGGCTCATTGCTCCGGCCATCACCTACCATGTTCAGCTACCCTGGCCCGGGGATTGGAACGGCCGGTTTCTGCAGTGGGGCGATGGCGGAAAGGACGGCGACCTTGATTTCGCCGATCATCGAGTAGCTGAAGGCTACGCGGTGGCCAACAGCAACACGGGCCATGACAATGGGTCGGAACCGGGTTCATCCTTTGGCTTTGACAACCGGCAGGCGGAGATCGATTTCGGTTACCGATCGGTTCATCTGACTGTGAACGCGGCCAGGACCGTCATCAAGGACTATTACACTCAGGACCCCGAATACTCGTATTTCGAGGGTTGCTCGACGGGAGGGAACCAGGGCCTCACCGAAGCTCAGCGATACCCTTTCGATTTTGACGGGATCGTGGCCGGCGCACCCGTGCTGCACTATCAAAGCACCAATGTGAGTCATGCCTTTATGCTGAATAAGGTCTTTAGAAATGACTTCGCGGGCAACCTGGCTTTTGACACCGACGGAAACGGCCTCCCGGACAGCCTGACCAAGCTGAAGATGCTGGAGCGGGCGGTGTTGAAGAAATGTGATTCCGACGACGGCATCACCGACGGGGTGATCGACGACCCGTTGAGCTGCAACTTTAACGCGGAGGCAGATCTGGCCCCCATGATGTGCGGTGGCGACGTCAATGCCGACGAATGTTTCACCCGGGCCCAGCTGCAGACCATCAAGGATATCTACCGAGGGCCCTACGACAGCCGAGGGGTTTCGATTCTCAAGGGAAAGTCTCCGGGCTCGGAATGGTCCTGGGGACAGAGCAATATTCCTCATGAGGGAAACTCCCTGTTTCCCGTCAATCTGGGCTACATCCAGAGTCACTTCAACTACATCTTTTATGAAGACGATCCGGGCGTCCCGCCGCCGGATGTCACCGACCTCTCCTACACCCCCGACAAGAACCGGATACCCTCCGAGTACGCCTGGTGGGAATTCCAGGTAGATGATGTGACTGCGGGCCGGGGAGACCTGATGATGTCGATTTTCGATGCCGTCGACCCGGATCTTACGCGATACCTGCTCCAGAACCAGGGAAAGCTGATTCTCTACCATGGCTGGAGCGATTTCTCACCCCCTCCGGAAGCCACCCTGGACTACTACACCGAGATGGTCAACGCCACCTTTGGCGATGACCTGGAGGCCGCGCGAGAACACTCCCGCATCTTCATGGTTCCAGGAATGGGCCACTGCCGAGGCGGTCCGGGGCCCAACGCCTGGGACAAACTTCGACCACTGGTGGATTGGGTGGAAAACGGCAACAGACCCGACTACATTGTCGCCACCCACAGCACCGACCAGGTGGTGGACAACCAACGCAAGGTGTGTGCCTATCCGGAGCGAGCGGTTTATACCGGCCCCGCCGCCGGTGAAGAGAACGATCCGGCCAACTGGGTGGAAGAGAACTTCACCTGCCGTTGAAGAGTGCTGGTCGAGGACCCGCGCGTTCCACGTTCCACGTGTCCGGAGAGTGAGAGGTTCCTCGGTGTGTTCATTTCCAGGACATCCGTGACCCATTGAGGTACAAGTTCCCTCCCAAAAAGGAGGGGGCGATTCCCTGAAAAGAAGTGGGAGTGCTTGAAAAATCCTGGTGGAATGGGGTCTGGAACCCCGAAGGGGTGAATTGTAATAGCCTGGGGCGTGAGCCCCAGGTTTGAAAGCATTTGATCCAGAGGAGCCCTGTAAGGGCGATGTAGGAAAACCCCCAAGGGAGTCTAACATCGCCCCTACAGGGCTCCTTCTATTGCCTACCTGAACAACCCAGGGCTCACGCCCTGGGCTATTACATGC
>JAPYTY010000407.1 GCA_029942065.1 Acidobacteriota bacterium
GGGAAACCCTCGATTTCCCAGGAGGAAATCCATCGACTTCTCATCGATCGGGCCCTTCAAGGCAAAAACGTGGTTCGCTTGAAAGGAGGCGATCCCTTCGTCTTCGGTCGAGGGGGCGAGGAACAGGAAGCCTGCCGGAAGGCCGGAATCCAGTGCCTTGTGGTCCCTGGGGTAAGCAGTGCTCTGGCGGCACCCGCATCGGTGGGAATTCCCGTCACCTATCGGGAAAAGAGCCGCCACTTCGTGGTGGTGACGGCCCACAGCAATGGAGTCGGAGACGCCCTGGATTACCAGGTGTTGGCCTCCATCGACACCATCGTGATTTTAATGGGAAGATCGCAGCTGACGGGAACCTGCACGGCGCTGATCAGCGCGGGCAAGAATCCGGAAACACCCGCTGCCTGTGTGGAGTGGGCCACCACTCAACAACAGAAGGTCGTGGTGGGACCCCTTCATTCCATTGCCGAACTGGCCGACCAGAACCAGCTGAGGGCGCCGATGGTAACGGTCATCGGAGAGGTCGCTGGAATGGCCACGGCCTCGGGCTCCGTCGAGAACGAATATTGCCAACTCGTCAACCGGATTTCCTGTGAGTTCCCGTCATGGCTGAGTTAACCGCGGTTGAAAAAAACAGCCTTCTGGCCCGGATCGGCAACACTCCGCTGGTAGAGCTTCGATCCATCTTTCGTTCCGACAAGATTCGAATCCTGGCCAAGCTGGAGTGGTTCAATCCAGGGGGCTCCGTGAAGGACCGCCCCGCCTACCACATGATTCGAAGGGGTGAAGAGACGGGGGAACTCCAGCCCGGCAAAATCATTGTGGACTCCACCAGCGGCAACACCGGCATCGCCTATGCATTTATCGCTGCGGTCAAGGGATACAGGACCCTGCTGGCCATGCCGGAAAATGCCAGCCTGGAGAGAAAAAAAATCCTGACGGCCTATGGGGCTGAGCTGCTGCTGACGGATCCTCTGGAAGGATCGGATGGCTCGATCCGGGTGATCCGGGAACTGTATGAAAAATCTCCCGACCAATATTTTTATCCTGACCAATACGGCAACGACGCCAACTGGCAGGCCCACTACGACTCGACCGCTCCGGAAATCCACTCCCAGAGCCACCAGGAGGTGACCCACTTCGTGGCGGGACTGGGTACCAGCGGTACCTTCATGGGAACCTCCCGGCGTTTGAAGGAATTGGACCCCCGGATTCAGACGATTTCCTTCATGCCCGACTCACCCTTTCACGGGCTTGAAGGTCTCAAGCACATGCCGTCGGCTATCGTTCCACCAATCTATGACCCCGGCTTCGCGGATGAAAACCTGGAGGTATCCACCGAAGAATCCCAGCAGATGGTGTTTCGACTGGCTCGAGAGGAGGGCCTCTTTGCCGGGCTTTCCTCAGGCGCCGCCCTGGTCGCGGCCTTGCAGGTCGCCAAAAATATCGATAGCGGCACCATCGTCACCATATTTCCCGATAGCGGCGACAAGTATCTATCCGAGGAGTTCTGGAAGGACCAATGATCCGCCTGAAAAAAAGCGATCTCGATGTAATCAAACACATTGCCGAGGAAACCTACCCTCACGAATGTTGCGGGATCATGGTGGGGTCGGTTGAAGGGGATACCAAAAGCGTTAGCGAACTGGTGCCGGCTGTCAACGAGCGCACCGACAGCCTGGCCAATCGCTACCTGATCACGGCTAATTTCGTCCAGAAGCTGGAAACCAGACTCAGAGGCGCGGGTTCGAGCATCGTCGGTTTTTTTCACAGCCACCCGGATGTTCCCGCCCGTCCCTCAGCCTACGATCAGGAACACGCCTGGCCCTGGTATTCCTATCTCATTGTTTCCGTCATCAAGGGAAAGGCCAATGAGGCCTTGAACTGGAAGCTGAAGGACGATCGCTCCGCTTTCGATCCGGAGGACATCGAATTCCACTGAAAGTCGAAGTCCCAATTCCGAAACAAAGCCTTCTCCACACCGAACTTTTGCGAGGTATTTTTCCACACCGAGCGTCGGCGAGGTGTTTCTCCACGCCGAGCTTAAACGAGACGTTCCCCTGATGCATAATACGGACTAGGCATGCAAGACACTCACAAAACCAACTGGCTGCTGGGAACCATCGGCCTTTTCGGTTTCATGATCGTGTGGGTGTTCACCTGGCGACTGGGCCAGGGAATCACCTTTGACTCTCTGGTCTATTTTTGGGTTTCCAAAAGTTTGTTGGCGGGGGAAGGATTCTCCTATCTGGATGTTCTCTATACCGACCAACCCCCTTTATACCCTACACTTCTGGCGCTTCTGGATCTCGGAGGCCTGGACCCGATCGACGCTTCCGGATTGCTGAATGCCCTTTCTTTCGGGCTCATTTTGTTCTTTTCCGGGAAATGGCTCCACCAGGTCACCCACTCCCGTCCGTGGGCACTGGTGGCACCCCTTGTACTCCTG
>JAPYTY010000408.1 GCA_029942065.1 Acidobacteriota bacterium
CCACCACGATAGTGCCTCCTTTGCTAACCAGGGAACCCGCCTGGGCCAGGGCCTGGGGACTGCCGCTGACGTCCACCACCAGGTCGGCTAGAGCGCCGCGGGTCAGCTCCAGGACCCGCTTTTCCACCTTTTCCTGCTCCACGTCAATGGTGTGGGTGGCTCCCAGTTTCCGAGCCAGTTCGAGACGCTGCTCGTCCCGACTCAATCCCGTCACGATGATCTGACCTGCATCGCACTTCCGGGCCGCCACGGCGGCAGCCAGCCCCTGCTGGCCGGCTCCCTGAATCAGAATCGTCTGGCCAGGCTCGACCTGCCCCATGTCGCGGACCCACTGGATGCCGTCGGCGATGACCGAGCAGGCCAGGACGGCACTTTCAGCCGGGACCGATTCGGAGATGGGATGAAGGACCGAACCGGGAGCTATATAAAGGTATTCGCCGTAGGCTCCCCATAGGTGAGGGGGTGTCGACAAGGTCATCGAGGTGCCGTAAGAGCGGTGGTTGTCGCACAGCTGATAGTTGCCCTGCCGGCAGTAGGGGCAGCGGCCGCAGCGAATACTGCTTTCGACTACCACTCGGTCCCCCTCCCGCACCTGGTAGCCTCGCGCCGCCTCTTTGCCAATTTCGGCGATGTGCCCCAGGATTTCGTGACCCAGGATCAGGGGGATCAGGTGGGGCCGGGTTTTTCCCATATAAAAGGAAGCGTCGGTACGGCAAACTCCCGTCATCTCCACTCGCAGCAGCGCCTCATCGGATGCAATGGCGGGAATCTCAAGTTCCCGTGCCGTAAACCTTACCGACTTCCTCCAGGACGATGGAGGTTTGTTTACCTTTCATGCTTCACCACGAAGGCATAATTATTAACCACAAAGACACAAAGACGCCAAAAAAAACCGCTAAGGCACCAAAGCACAAAGAAGAAAAGAACCACCAAGACACCAAGGCACTAAGACCTCCAGCCGGAACCGAACATAGGGACTTTGTTCGGTTCCGGCTGGAACTTGTCTTCTTTGTGTCTTTGTGCCTTGGTGGTTGGTCTTCTTCCCCGTACTTCGTGGTGAATCACGAATAGCGTCGGATGATTTCCCGGGCCAGGGCCGAGATCAGGTCCCCAATCAGCACCAGGAAGGCCCCCAGCAGCACCAGGAAGAACATCTCATCGTAATGGTTCCGGGCACGAGCATCCTGAATCCAGTAACCCAGCGACACGATCCCCAGCATTCCCAGAACCGTGGCCTCGCGGACGCAGGTTTCCCAGCGGTAGAAGAAGAAGAGAAGAAAGCGGGAATAGGCGAGAGGGAAGATGCCGGCCAGTGAGATCTGGAGTCGAGAGGCCCCCAGGCCTCGAAGCGCCGAAAGGCCGGAGCGTTCTGTGTTCTCGACGACCTCGGCTCCCAGTTTGCCCAAAATGCCCAGGTTGTGCAGCGCCAGGGCCAGCACTGCGGGTACGGCCGTCGGGCCCAGGATTGCTAGAAACAAGAAGGCCCACAGATACTCGGGAATCGCCCGGGCAAAAATAAGAAAGGCTCGGGTGCCCCACATCGCCGCGGTCCAGAGAAGCCCCCAGCCCGGCCTCGATTCTGAAAGAGAAGCCACAAAGGGTTCGGATGCCATGAAATTTCGGGCAGCAGGAAGAGAAAAAAGGGCACCCAGAGAGCCGGCCAGGACGATGGCCGCCACTGAAATGGCCAGCGTGACACCGGTGGCGGCAAGGCCTTTTTCCAGGAGGAGTTCTCCGGCCCATCCCAAGGCCACGGTCAGGGAAAAGGGTTGACCTTGCAACGGGTGAGGTACCAGTTCGCCCAGGAACCGACTCAGATTGGTGAGGTGTCTCTCCGAGAGAAAACCGCTGATATGGAAGTCGCCGATGAACCAGGAACTGATCATGAGAGTCAGGAGAAAAGCAGCACTCCAGATGAAAAAGTGGTTGCGGGGACGTTCCCTGTAGAGCCTTTGAATCTCGATTTCGGCGGGGCTCATGTCGCGAACCTCTTTCTCAGGGCCCCGCTCCACCAGTCCACCAGGGTGACCAGAAAAAACAGGGTGTACAGATAAGTCCAGACCTCGCCGTAGTGCAGGTTCTCAAAAGAGGCGGCGATGAAAAAGCCCAGCGTGGGATATCCGAAAAATCCCAGTATGGCCGAAGAGCGAAGGGCACATTCGAAACGGTAGAAGGAATAGGTGATCATGTCGGGCATGGCACGTGGCAGCAAGCCCAGCAGGTAGACCTGGGCGGGGGAGGCCCCGCTTCCGCGATAGGCCTCGGCTACATCGCGTGGAGCTTCATCGATCATCTCGGAGAAAATCTTGGCCAGTGTCCCACCAAAGGGAATCGCGATGGCGACGGCCGCGCTCAGATGACTCAAGCCAAAAGCGGCCAGCAGAAGCACTGCCCATATGAGCTCATGAACGGAACGCATGAGCGTGATCAGGACCCGAG
>JAPYTY010000409.1 GCA_029942065.1 Acidobacteriota bacterium
CATCCAGATAGCCGAGGACCAGTCGTCCCGTGAACTGCCCTCCGTAGAACGCCCCGTGGGTATCCCCCCGACGTTTACAGGACATTGCAAGTTGATGATGGACTTGCAAGTCCTGGCTTTCCAGACCGACATGACCCGCGTCATCACCTTCATGATGGGCCGCGAGCAGAACACTAGAGTCTATGACGAGCTTGGCATCAAGGACGCCTACCACCCCCTGTCGCACCACCAGAACGATCCCAGCAAGATCGCCCAGGTGCTGCAGATCGACATCCTGCACAGTCAGATGTTCGCCTATTTTCTGGAGAAAATGCGATCCACACCCGACGGTGACGGCTCCCTGCTGGATCATTCGATGATCCTCTACGGCAGTTCCCTGAGCGACGGCAACCTGCACGTTCATAACGATCTGCCCCTCCTGCTGTTGGGAGGAAGAGCCGGCCACAATCTGGCCGGCCACCACGTCCGCTATCCCGACGATACCCCGACTACCAATCTGTTCCTGACCCTGCTCGACAAATTAGGAATCCCTTTGGAGAACTTCGGCGACAGCACCGGGCATCTCGAACTCCTGGAAATTTAGCCCGTATCATGAGTCCTCCGGGCCGGGCCGGAATAAAAAGAAGGTGCAACCAGAATGAGCGACAAGGTCAGACCTCTCAGCAGCCACTGGATGATCCCTGTTTTGCTTCTATCACTTGCCCACCTGGCTGCCGCCAGCAGTGACCTTCAGCTGGTGGAGGCAGTCCAGAGAGGAGACAGCGAAACCCTGCGTACCCTTCTGGAGCAGCAGGGCGATGTCAATATACCTCAGGCCGACGGCACCACGGCACTGCAGTGGGCGGCCCACCGGGATGATCTGGAGATGGCGGAGCTTATCCTTGGTGCCGGTGCAGATGTGAACGCCGCCAATCACTATGGCGTGACTCCACTTTCGCTGGCCAGTACCAACGGCAGCGCTGCCATGGTGGAAAGACTGTTGAAGGCCGGGGCCAATCCAAACGCTGTCCAGCAGACCGGAGAGACCGCCCTCATGACGGCCTCCCGCAGCGGCAACGTTGAGATGGTGAAATTGCTGCTGACCCACGGAGCCGATGTGAACGATCGGGAAACCCGGCGGGGACAAACGGCTCTGATGTGGGCCGTGGAACAAAAGCACCCCGAAGTCGCGCGGGCGTTGATCGAACATGGAGCGGATGTCCATGCCCAATCCGCCAGCGGCTTTACCCCCCTGCTTTTTGCCGCCCAACAGGGCAATCTGGATTCCGTTGAAACCTTGCTGGCAGCCGGTGTGGACGTCAATGAGACCTCACCACGATGGGGCAGCGCCCTGGTGGCCGCGGCCAGCCGCGGCCACGAAGAAATCGCACTCATCCTGCTGGAGAAGGGCGCAGATCCCAATACGGCCGACGGCGACGGCATTACCGCTCTGCACTACGCCTTGCTGGAAGGATTGGCGGCCCTGGGCAGCGCCGCCGAACACCTGGGCACCAACGCTCACTTGTACCGACCCAACATGCGAGAGCTGGTGAAGGCGCTCCTGGAACGGGGAGCCGACCCGAACGCTCAACTCAGGGCAACACGGATCCAGGGTAGCGGAGGCGCCCGGGTTAGCATGGCCGGAACGACACCGCTTCTGGCAGCCAGCACAGCCGCCGATGTGGCTCTGGTCCATCTCCTGATCGAAAAGGGAGCCGACCCGCAGTTGGGGACCGACAAGGGAATGACGCCGTTGATGGGAGCAGCGGGCCTAGCCCACAAGATGGACCGAACATCCCAAAAGGAGTACGACAACGCTCTGGTCGTCGTCAAGCTGTTGGTTGAAGAAGGAGTCGACGTCAATACCGTCGGCGAGAACGGCTGGACCGCCTTGCATGGAGCCGCCTACATTGGAGCGAACGAGATCATTCGGTTCCTGGTGGACAGCGGTGCCAGGCTGGATCTGATTGACGTTTTCCTACAAACGCCGTGGAGTATTGCGGAAGGTATTATCGGAGCGGGAATCATCAACTTCAACAAGAAACCCTCAGGCCCCCACCCAAGCGCAGCCAAACTGCTGCTGGAACTGGGATCGGATCCAATGGCCGTTCCAGAACTTCCCGAAAAGTATCATCAGATGGCTCGCTGACCGCTGGTCTTCGACCAGCGCGTTCCACGTTCCACGTTTCACGTTCCAATTTGGCACGATCCGGCTGCCTGTTGTAGGGGCGCACTGAGTGCGCCCACAGCAAGTTCGTTGTAGCGGCGTGCGAAGCACGCTTCTCCACGAGGAGCATAACCCGTATTATGCATAGTACGGGTTAACCGACTCATTTCTCCACGCCGAGTTTCCGCGAGGCGTTTCTCCGCGCGGAGCGAGCTTCGCCTGTCTCCCGACTCCTGTATAATGCTGCAAATTGAATGTTCTCGAGAAGCCTAACACCTCTGCTTGTCAC
>JAPYTY010000410.1 GCA_029942065.1 Acidobacteriota bacterium
CAGATAGGCCATGGTCTTCATACCCGATACTTCGATCCGGCTGCGGCAACGATTGCACGACACAACATCGTCGATCAGGACCATGTAGCTCTCGAACTTTTGATAGCGGCTTCGCATCTCGTCGTTGGCATTGGACGGCAACTGTTTCTTCTTGCGCCGGACCAGCCACTGCAACTGGTAGGTCTCCCGCTCCCGGCATCTTTTACAGTACAACACCGCCGGTTTGGTGGTTCTGGATTCATCACAAAATCTTTTTTCGTCCATCGCTTTATCCCTCGCCGGAGGAATAATACCGTGAGTGTCTCGGTGCAGGCAAACATTTGCCGGCCCGAGGGACAGAGATTCTTCCGAAGTGCCGTAAAAACTGTGAGTGCACCAATGCTGAGAAACAGCGATCCGGTACGGGCTACGCCCGGATCAGGCATAGGTTCTCGTCACGAAGCGACGAAGGCGACGGCCTGATTGTGCCTCGTTCGATAGATGGACATATGCTCGTCGCGAGCGCCACCCGCCCTGGCCGCTAGGCGTGACAAGGGAGCAGGTCGGGAATCTGTGACCGATGAGCAACAACGCCGACAGGCGGGTGCCGCCGTGACCCCATGGGCTGGGGTGATTTGGCCCGTCTTCCGCGTTTCTCGTCAGTTGCCTATTCCCCGATAGGCGCCCTCCTCGCGCCTTGAATACAGACCAAATCACCTACAGCGAGCACATGCCCATCTATCGAGCGAGGTACACTGCGCGCGACGGGAGGGCACCGCAGGCGTACTGAAAAGTACGTCGAGGAGACCGACCGAGTGCAACGCCGCCAGGCCGCGCTACAGTAGAGAATCTATGCCTGATACGGGCTATATGGAGACGTTCCAGGCCTTGAGGTAACTGCGTACCAGTTTGAGTTCTTCGGGAAGGTCTCTTTCCTCATCCGGCAGGTCCCCTCCCAAGCGCTTGGTCAGCTTGCGGAGCTCCAGAAACTTGAGGTCCATATCGCGCAGCCGTTCGGCCAGGGTCCTGGCCACTTCAAGGCTCCTTTTCGGATCCTCTCGAAAAAATCGTTCAACGTCCTCGACAACCTGAAGGCGGCAGTCGGTGTCTGCCTTGAGATCCGCCAGACGCTCGCAGCCGATGAGATAAGCCGACTCACCCACCACGCTTCCCGGCTCACCAATCGAAGCGATCCGCACGCCGTCCTCGATTACGGCCAGTTCGCCCTCCAGAAGGATATAAATTGCCCGGGAGACATCTCCCTGCTGAAAGATCAACTGGCCAGCTTTGAACTTTTTCTCGGGATAGGCTTGATCAGTATTCATGATAGTTCGATCCGGGCATTGTAGTGGACAGGGGTTGGGCAGGTCTACCGGACAAGAAGGAGCCAGGAGAAGCGTGCTTCGCACGTTTACCCGAAATCTGCATAAATTATCTACTGCAGGGCCGCAAGCGCCGCGTGGAGAACGGGAGTTTCGGATTTAGGATTTCGAATTTCTTTCCCAGTGTGTCTCTGTGGTGAAGTCTGCCCGATTTTGCTGTGGGCGTACTCAGTACTCCCCTACACTAGCTTTTCCGACCTCGCTCCGAAGGCGCGACAGGAGTCTGGCTCAGGGCGGAACGCCCTGGGACAGTCTTCTTTGTGTCTTGGTGCCTTTGTGGTGAATTTTCTTCTCTGTGGCTCCGTGGTGAGGACCGCTTAGCGGGAAGCACGTCAGAACCGGATCTGTCATACACTTGTAACGGCGGCGATGCAGAAGAGAATCCATGCATGTCTGGAATGGTGCGGCAATGAAATGTAATCGGCAGTTCCTTTTCGGGATCGGGCTGGCCATCGTCTTGCTGGCAACCTCCGAACGGGTCGGGGCACAGACTCAAAGCGGCACCACCAGGGGAACGGTGGTGAACCCAACCGGCGCCTTCCTGGCTGAGGCGACCGTCACCCTGGAGAATCCCAAGACCGGACTTTACAGGTCGATCACCACCGGTCCGACCGGGGAATTCATCTTTCGCAATGTGCCTTTTGGTGAACACAGGCTCAGCGTAGAGGCGGACGGGTTTCGATCCTCCGAGCAGATCGTCGATATGCGCTCCACTGTTCCGGTGGTCCTGACCCTCCGGTTGAGCATCTCAGGCTCCCAGGAAACCGTGACCGTGGAAGGGGAATTTCTGGTTGAAAGGCACTCCTCCAGCACCGAAGTCACCTTTGATCAGAACAGGATTGAACGATGGTCCGGCGCCCTGCCCAATTCAGGCATTCAAGCAATCGTGGCGACCGTACCCGGATGGTCTGAGGAAGACAACGGCCTTCTACACGCCCGGGGCGTGGATGACGGATTTCTCTTCGTCACCGACGGCATTCCCTTGAGTGACCGGGTCGACACCTTTTTTTCCGGCTCCATGGATACGGAGATGATTCAGAGCATGCAGGTGATCAA
>JAPYTY010000411.1 GCA_029942065.1 Acidobacteriota bacterium
CCTGTGCCGCACGCCAGCCGTTGACGAGTCCCGCCTTCAGGGAGATCCAGGCTTTGTGGCCCGGGTTGGGACACCGTTCCCGGTTTTTGATTTCAAGAGGAGCTTCGATGTCGGGACCGGTACAGATGTTGTTTTGAGTGGAATCCCAGATCTCGTGGCACATGCCGTTGAGCCACATCATTTCGCCGCCATTTTTGTGATCGGTCCAGGGGGCTCCGTAGGCGCGGTAAAACTGCTCGATGGTCTTTCGGTTGAACAGGTTTCCTCGCTGCGACTCGATGTAATAGGCCAGGCGGTGGGGCAGCCGGCCTTCTCGATTGAGCAGGCTGAAGGCGGCAACCGTGCGGGGGTACAGCAGTCGGGTGGCCACCGTGGTGATGCCGGCACGGATGACATCCAGTCCCTGAAGCCGCATTACCTCTGCCAGGTCTGAAAGGGGTTTGTCCCTCCACCAGTACTCAAAAGTTACGGCACCCTGCTCGGGAACCGCAAGGTAGCCGTTCATGGCGGCCCCGGGACCTGTTTCCAGATCCGTACTTTCCTCCCAGTCGGAGAACATTTCCTTGAACAACTCGATGGCCTTGGCGTTGAAGTAGCCTCCGATGGTTCCGGTCACGATGACCGGGTGATCGGGAGTGGAGGCGTCCAGCTGTCTTCGGTTGAGGCTGCCGACATAAAACCAGGTGCGGTTGGTCCCCGGAAGGTTCTCGGGGGCCTCACCGACGCTGACGCTGATCCAATCCCCGGGAGGGATTTGCTGCACCTGAATGGCGTTGAGGACGGCGTCTCTCACCTTCTTGGCCGTTCCTTCCACGGTTTCGTCGGCGATCACGTTGAGCTTGATGCTGGGGTCGGTCAACCCATACTGAGGTCCGTAGGTTCTGGCGGCGGAAGAGAACAGGTGATAGTGGGTTTGGATCAAACCCGGAATGAGGGTCTTCTGATCCAGGTCGATGGTTCGGGTTCTGGACCCTGCCAGGGCTCGCATGTCCGCATTGCTGCCCACCGCCATGATCTTTTTCCCCTTGATGGCCATCGCCTGGACGATGGTTCCCGGGGAGTCGGGAACGATGCTTCGATCATCCATCGTTACAATCTTTCCATTCACCAGGATGGTATCCGCATAGCCCATCTGGTCCACCAAATCGGGCACTGCTTGAGAGAGACCGAAACCCATTGTCAGCATAAAAAGTGCCGGAAGAATAAAAACTTTAAGTTTCACAGAAATTCCCTTCATTGTGTGCCTCCCTGTTGCGGCCTGCGCATCCTTGTTCGATACCGGAGATATTTCAATTTTCCATTATCCATGCTGGGCACGTCATTGTACAAGGAACTTCTTGGGGCCGGCCGGCCTCGAAACCATGAGGCGACGGGTGCACCGTCGGTGAGCCCCGGCACTTGAAACTTGAAACCTGAACCGTGAAACTAGGACGGCATGGCTTATACGATCAGTGAAGTAAATTTGGAGCGGCAGAGACTCCTGCAGAGAATCATGGAGCCGGTCACCGACAAATTGCTGGGACGGCTGCAGCTGCCCGCAGGTATTCGTTGTCTGGATCTCGGATGCGGTATGGGTGAGACGACACGTCAGCTGGCAGCCAGGCTCGACAAGTCGCGCCGGGTGGTGGGGGTTGACCAGGACCCGGAACTGATCAGGACGGCTTCATCGATGGTTCCTGCTGGTGGCTGTCCCATCACTTTCGAGCAGGGTGATGCGATCTATTTGGACTTTGAAGATAATTCCTTCGATTTTGTTTTTGCGCGTTACCTGCTGCATCACCTGAACGATCCTAAAAAAGTTCTGGCGGAAATGTTTCGTGTCTGCCATCCCGAAGGAGTTGTGGCAGTGCAGGAGCCTGATTGCGCCAAACAGTACTGTTATCCCGGCAGCTGGGCCTATGAGAGAATCCCGGAAATTTACGGTCGCCTGTTTGCCAACCCCTTCGTGGGTCGGGAACTGTTCTCCCTGTTTGGTCAACTAGGGTGCCCGGAACCCCATCTGGATGTGGAGACCATTGCAGGGGTGCAGGTGGAGCTCAGGCGCTCCTACCGGATGACGATCGAGGCCACCGGTTCCGCCCTGATCGAGAAGGGAATCCTGACTTCCGATGAGCTGGAGGAACTGGTGGGGGAATTCAGGCGTGTCGAGGAAGAGCCGGGTACCTTGTGTGTCTGGTCGCCGAATTTTTCGGTGTGGGGGAACCCACCAAAGCATTGAGAAGGCATTCACCACAGAGACACAAAGACACAGAGAAGAACATTTTTTCCTTTGTCTTACCCCTCCAATCTCAGCCACCATAGTAGGGACGCGCGGCTGTGCGGCCATCCGGAATTGGCGCGGGACTTTGTTCTTTCTTTCGTGAAACGTGGAACCTGGAACGTGAAACGCGCTGGTCGAAGACCAGCG
>JAPYTY010000412.1 GCA_029942065.1 Acidobacteriota bacterium
GCTCAGTCCATCATATTTTTCAACATCCCGTCGCGGCTGGGGCCGGTTTTCTTCCGGAACCACGACCACCGGTTGAGCCGGCACCGAAGGGAGCCCCTGGACCTGTTTCGGGCCCCGAAATTCCTCCCAGCAGCCGATGACCTCTTCCACTGTGGCCTTCCTTTTGAGAGAGAGCGACACGCACTCCAGATGGCCTTCCTCCACGGGAACCCGGTTGGCATGGGAACTCACGATGAAGTCAGCGGGCTCGAAGCTGTTTTCGGCCACCCGACCCAGGATCTTCTGGGATTCCGTTTCAATTTTGTCTTCTTCTCCGGGAATAAAGGGAACCACGTTGCCCAGGATATCGATGGAGGGTACCCCGGGATAGCCGGCTCCCGAGATGGCCTGAAAGGTGACCACATGCACGCGCTCCAGTTCAAAGCTCTGGTGGAGCGGTCCAATCGAGAGGGCCAGCACAATGGCAGAGCAATTGGGGTTGGTGATGATGGCCCCTTTCCAGCCTCGATTCTGCTGTTGCCGAGGGATGATTTCCAGGTGTTCCGGATTCAATTCGGTGATCAAAAGCGGGACATCCGGATCCATGCGGTGATTCTTGGCATTGGAAAAAACCCAAAAGCCTTCTTGTGCGAAGGTTTCCTCGATTTTTCCCGCAACGGAGGAATCCAGGCCCGAGAAGGCGATCTCGCATTGGAGGTCGGGCCGGCACTCTTTCACCACCATGTCCCGGACCGATTCCGGCATGGGTCTGGACTGGATCCAGTTGGCCGCCTCCTGGTAGCGTTTTCCGGAGGATCGCTGGGAAGCTGCTAGTTCCCGAATTTCAAACCAGGGGTGATCCGCCAGTTGCAGAATAAATTTCTGCCCGACCGCCCCGGTGGCACCCAAAATGCCAACAGGAATTTTTGCCACGAAAATCCACTCCTTTCGACTCGTCCGGATTCTGGAAGGTTTTGAGCAAACCTGCCCAGTCACAACGAGTTAGCACAATAGCATGAAAATGTTAATCGGTGTCAAGGTCACCCTGCGGGACGGACAATTGATGAAAAGCAAATCGAGAGCGGGGCAAAAAGAAGTGTCCCAAGAGATATCCACGGTAAGCCGATCCTGCTGGCTCAAGAAGCTCTCTCTCCTGGCCTCGTTAAAAACCAGTTTCTCTTCTTCCCGAGTGGACAATCTCTGCCCCTCGAGCCCTCGGCAGTTCCCCTAAGGGATCAACCAACGACCCAGAAACTGAGTCACCCTTCCCGTCTTGAATTTTCTCTTTCGAGAATCTCATCAAGGCGAAAGTTCCCGGCCTGCGTCCGCTCCGGTTCCTGTTTCCAATTCCCCGAAGGAAATCGGTTTTCATCCCGGTTCGGTTCCGCCTCTTTCTGTCTTACCGAAGCAAGCCAGCTTTTGGCTTCTCCCCTTGTCCGCCTCCTCGTCTTTCCGACCGAGGCCTGAATGGCGAATCTCTCGGACTCAGGGCCGCCGCCGCAGGGTTTCGGCTTGTTGCGTTTACCCCTTGGGACGCTTCCTAGTTTAGCTACTTCCCGAAGGCTCATCAAGAGGATAAAATGGGAAAATGTCGTGCACATAAAATGTGCAAAAAGTGGTTTTCTAACAGGGGGTCCAGTGGGTTTCCTTTCGAGAAAGAGTGCCCACAAATTATGCACAGGGTTTTCCACACAGTGGCGAAAAACTTTCCCCCAAACTGTTTTGGAAGCGTTTTACAAGTCCGACTTTGA
Source organism: Acidobacteriota bacterium (assembly GCA_029942065.1). Taxonomy (GTDB): domain Bacteria; phylum Acidobacteriota; class UBA6911; order RPQK01; family JADFOI01; genus JAPYTY01. The sequence continues at coordinate 1,731 of JAPYTY010000412.1, forward strand.
TCGAAATAGTCGATCCGCCGCCCTGTTTTTGGACGCCTCGGCAGGGGGAAGGGAAGCGACTAAAAACTAAGATAAGGTGGCGCCTCAGCGCGCCGATTCCGGTCCGGTCTTCACCACGGAGATACAGAGAAGCGAGTTTCACCACAGAGACACAAAGACACAGAGAAAAAAATTCTTTCTTTGTCTTATTTCTCCCCAATCTTAGCCAATACGGCAAGGTCGGTGTAGCGGCCGCTCTATGAGCGGCTTCCGGAATCGGCGCAGGACCGTGCGCCCCTACCATCCCATTCTGAATTCTGAAGTTCTTCTTCCTCCCCCGGTCTGCTTGCTCTCTTTACAGTGATTCGGTAATTTAATAGTCCTCTTTTGAAATGGGTGTATGTTCTCCTGGAAATCAAGAGGAGAGAGCAAATGTTGGGAGCAATCATATGAATCGAGATTTTCGAGCCTGGATCGATGAAGTCGATGCTCTGGGTCTTCTCAAGACGGTGGAGGGTGCTGACTGGGATGAGGAGATCGGAGCCATCACCGACGCCAATTCCAAGAGGAACAAGGACACCCTGCTGTTTGACAAGGTGAAGGATCACCCGGACGGATTTCGGCTGCTGACGGGTGCCTTGCTGGACTCGTGCAGAGTCGCCCTGGCCCTGGGTCTTTCTCCCACCCTGACCGACCT
>JAPYTY010000413.1 GCA_029942065.1 Acidobacteriota bacterium
CTCCTGGGAGATGGCTATGGGGTATTGCAAATCGAAACAGGCACTGCAAAAATCCTGTTGATCGGATACGGCCTCTTTCATACCTTCAAGAGAAAGATAAGCCAGGGTATCCGCTTTGGTGAAATCGCGGATTTCCTCCAGGGTTTTGTTGTTGCCGATCAACTCCTCGTGGGTCGGAGTATCGATACCGTAATAGCAGGGGGAGATGGTTGGCGGAGAACAAATTCGCACATGGACTTCCAGGGCCCCGGCGGATCGTACCATTTCCACGATTTTTCGACTGGTGGTTCCCCGGACGATGGAATCATCGATTAATATCACTTTCTTCCCCTGGAGAAGTTCCTTCACGGGGTTCAGCTTGATCTTGACACCGAAGTGGCGGATCGACTGTTTAGGTTCGATAAAGGTGCGCCCCACGTAGTGGTTACGGATCAACCCGACTTGATACGGAATGCCGGATTCGTCCGCGTAGCCGAGAGCCGCCGTGACGCCGGAGTCGGGAACAGGGACCACGAGATCGGCCTCCACCGGAGCCTCTCGAGCCAACCGGCGGCCCATTTGATAACGGCTCAGATGAACACTTCGGTCAAACACTTTACTATCGGGTCGTGCAAAATAAACGTGTTCGAAAATACAGTGGGCCTTTTGAGGGGCAGGCGGTAGAAAGAAGGACTCAAGCTGTTGATCCTGGATCTTGAGGATTTCACCCGGCACAACATCCCTGATGTACTCGCCGTCGATCAGATCAAAGGCGCATGTTTCGGAGGCCACCGTGTAGGAACCGTCCAGGCGCCCCAGGCACAAAGGACGTACCCCATGAGGGTCGCGGATGGCATACAGGGTCTTCGGAGTCTGCAGGAGCATGGAATAGGCCCCTTGAATCTGACGGAGCACTTCCTGCAGGGCCTGGTCCAGGCCGGGAATGGGCGAACGGGCCAGGAGATGCAGCACTACCTCGGTATCGCTGGTGGTCTGAAAGATGGCACCCTCCAGTTCCAGCTGTCGCCGGATTCGAGGGCTATTTACCAGATTTCCGTTGTGTGCCAGGGCGATGGGACCTCGCCACGATTTGGAGACGAAGGGCTGGGCATTGGCCAGCGAACTGGATCCCGTGGTCGAGTAGCGTACATGGCCAATGGCGGAGGTTCCCGGCAGCGAGGCCAGCGCCTCATCGGTAAAGACGTCGGCGACATAGCCCAGTCCTTTTTGCTGGAAAAGCTGCACTCCATCGGTACTGATGATTCCCGCGGACTCCTGCCCCCGGTGCTGGAGGGCGTACAATCCGAGATAGGCGTGGCGTGCGGCCTCCTTGTGGGAGCCGATACCGAACACGCCGCATTCGTCGTGAAATTTGTCGTTTTCCAGTTCTCTATGCACCGCTGAAGACCTCGTCCAGGGCCCGGTCCCAGACCCCAAAAAGTTTCTGAATAGAAACAGAGACTACTATCTTACTATTAATGGAGATCTCAAGGTTTTTCCCGCCGACTTCTCCAAGTTTGGTGGATGGAAACCGGGCTATGGCCTCGAGAAAATCAGGCTCCTGTTGCTGGCTCACCGAGACCACCACCCGTGACGGGGACTCGCTGAAGCAAAGATAATCCGGGCGCAGGTCGGTGGCAATGTCCGTGCTCACTCCACAGTTGAGCGCGTAGCAACTCTCGGCCAGAGCAAAGGCCAATCCTCCCTCGGAAAGATCATGTGCCGACTCGATCAGACCCCTATGAATCAATTCAAGGAGCTGGTCCTGCAGTGCTTTTTCCTGTTCCAGGTCGATTTTCGGGCAGGGACCCTGAAGCGAAAATCCCAACTGCTCAAGGTAGATACTTCCTCCCATATCCTCTCGGGTGTCTCCCAGCAGGTAAATCTGGTCTCCCTGGTGGGTGAAGTGCGATTGTTGTCGATGTTCCAGATCATCAATTTTACCGACCATTCCCATCACCGGAGAGGGGAGGATCGGTGTGCGGTTGGTCTCATTGTAGAAGCTGACGTTGCCGCCCGTGATGGGCGTTTCGAAGATCCGGCAGGCCTCGGCAATACCTTCAACGGTCTCAATGAACTGCCACATCACTTCAGGGTTTTCTGGGCTCCCGAAGTTCAAACAGTTGGTGGCTCCGATGGGACGGGCTCCCGAGCAGACCAGGTTGCGGCAGGCCTCACTGACAGCCATCATGGCTCCCATGCGAGGTTCCAGATAGCTGAAACGGCAGTTGCCGTCCACGCTCACGGCCAACCCCCCGGTCGACTGTTTGAGCCGTAGTACGGCAGCATCGCTTCCGGGTAAAATGACGCTGTTGGTTCGGACCATGTGATCATATTGCTGGTACACCCAGCGTCGGCTGCACAGATGGGGAGATCGTGCCATCTCAAGCACCATAGCGTTATAGTCAGCGGGCTCTGGGAAATC
>JAPYTY010000414.1:0-1189 GCA_029942065.1 Acidobacteriota bacterium
TCGAAGAATACGGCCGTTCGCCACGGAGTTCAGAGCCACCCCTCCAGCCTGGCACAGGTTCTTTTCCCCCGGAGTTTTGTGCTGGTGGTGACACATCCTCAGGACGACCTTTTCGGTCACCTTCTGAATGGAAGCGGCCAGGTCCTTGTGCTTCTGTGAAAGGGGGTCTTCAGGTTTTCTGGGTGGACCTTCAAAAAGTTTTTCGAAGCGAGAGGAGGCCATTTTCAAACCTGCCTCGAAGTTGAAGTAGTCTCCGTTTAATTGGAAGGAACCGTCCGGGTGGACTTGAATCAGATGTTCTTCAATAAGGTCCTGATAGACCGGTTTCCCGTAGGGTGCAAGGCCCATGACCTTGTATTCACCGGAATTGACCCGGAAACCGAGATAGTAGGTGAATGTGGTGTAAAGCAGGCCCAAAGAGTGAGGAAAGAGAATCTCTGAATCTAGATGCATTTCGTTTCCCTTGGCCTGACCGAGGGTCGTGGTGGTCCATTCACCCACGGCGTCGATGGTAAGAAGCGCAGCCGAAGAAAAGGGAGAAGGAAAAAAAGCGGATGCGGCGTGGGACTCATGGTGATCCGCGAACAGAATTTTTCCTTCATAGGCCAGCTTTTTCTTGATCCGCTCTTTGATCCACACCTTCTCCTTCATCCAAATTGGCATGGCTTTGAGATAGGAAGCCAATCCCCGTGGACAATGGCGAAAATAGGTTTCAAGTATTCGTTCCAGTTTGACGAAAGGCTTTTCGTAAAAGACCAGGTAGTCAAGATCCCCCACCTCGCAGTGGCCGATTCGCAGAATCTCTTCAATGGATCGGGAGGGAAACGAACTGTCATGCTTGATTCGACTGAAACGTTCTTCCTGTAGGGCGGCGACGATACGCCCCTCCTCCAGCAGGCAGGCAGCGCTGTCGTGGTAATCGGCTGAGATACCCAGGATTCTCGTCATATCGCAGAAAGGCTCATCATTGTAGCACCTTTTATGTTCTGGTAGATTGGACCCCGGCGAGACATGAAAGATGGGTAAAATCGGAATAATGCTGGAGCTCTGGGAGTTCCTGCGGGTGCGCAAGAAGTGGTGGTTGTTGCCGATTTTGGTTTTCCTGCTCCTGGTGGGGGTGCTCCTGGTCTTCTCCGAGTCCTCCGCCGTTGCGCCCTTTATCTATACGCTTTTCTAACCACAAAGACAC
>JAPYTY010000414.1:1289-2403 GCA_029942065.1 Acidobacteriota bacterium
CACAAAGACACCAAGTGACTGAAAAGGTGCGGCACAAATTCTTCGTGCCGCACCTTTTCAGGAGTCTTTTTTGTGACTTAGTGTCTTAAGTGGTGATTTTCTCTTCTTGGTGGCTCTGTGGTGAAGGGCGAAATAATGATAAGATCGCGCCAAGTCCATGAATAAGGCGACGGAAACCTCAGCGTCTGGTGAAATTCAAGAAGAGCTGGACGTGTTTGCGAAATATCTCAAGAGTAGCGGTCTCAAAATGACGCGGCAAAGGCAGATGATTGTCGAGAGTTTTCTTCGTGCCGGCGGGCATGTGAGTACCGAGGAACTGCACCAGCTGGCGAGGAAAAAGGATCAGAAATTGGGTTTCGTGACGGTGTTCAGGACACTGAAAGCCCTGGCCGATTGTGGAATTGCGCGTAAGATCGACCTGAATGACGGGCGTACCCGTTTTGAACACAACTACAGGCGACCTCACCACCATCACATTTTGTGCGTCGAATGCAATAGCACGATCGAGTTTGTGAGTCCTGAACAGGAGCGCATTCAGGAGGACATCACTTCTCAGTACGGCTTTAAGCCGGTCCGACACACGCTCCAAATTTTCGGAATCTGTCCGGAGTGTCAAAAGAATCAGGAGCCGAGTCAGGAGAGTTTCGATTCCGATCTGGTCTTTGCTCGGGATGCTTTGAGGATTGCCATGGATACTGAGAAAAGAGGGATCAGTTTCTACCAAACGGCATCGGAAACGGTAACCCAGGAGTCAACGAAAAAAGTGTTTCTGGCGATGTTGCAGGAAGAACAGGAGCATCTCAGCAAGCTGGACAGGGAATGGGACCGCCTCATCGAAAGGGACAGGAACTTGTTGGAGGCCCCGGTTTTTCTGCATTTCGATTATGAAGCCCTGACCCGGATCTTTCCCAGCCGGGATGAAGTGCGTGCCAAATTGGAATCCAATCTGGATACCCTGGATGCGCTTGAATTGGCCATGAAGATGGAAAAGGAAGCGGGTGAGTTTTTTACTCACTATGCGGAGAGCTTTAATGATACCAAGGGGAGAGATATTTTCCTGAAGTTCGCCGATGAGGAAAATGAACATTGCCAGATCATCAAAGACGAGTACGAC
>JAPYTY010000415.1 GCA_029942065.1 Acidobacteriota bacterium
TCCCTTTTGATGTTTTGTTCGTTTTGGTTGTTTAGCCCGCATTGAATTTTCCGGTCGCGGGGCTGCGACCAGCGCATTGCACCTTTCAAGTTCCGGGCTTCACGTTTCAGGAGTCCGGAAGATGGGAGGAACCTCGAAAGAGAAGGTAAAAGGCGCCCATCTGGACGACGTGAAAAAGGTCATTGTGATTGAAATGGGCGTGCAAAGAAATCCCACCCTGCTGAATGCCCGCTCCCACGAAACAGAGCACGATCCCCCCCGCAATCCAGCCCGCTGCGACCGATCGCCGCCGATAAAGGGCAGCCAGTTGAAAAGCCAGGATGACGATCAAAGCCGAGCCGTAATCATAGACCACAAATCTAAAGTCCTGGTGGTAAAACATCCACCCCAGATACCCGGCCAGCTTCAACACGCACATCGCCAGGCCCCATCGACTGATCGCTCTGGGAAGAGAAACAAGGACGACGGCTGCCAACATGAAGAAGCTGGCAATGCCGGTCAGGTAGAGGGTTCCTTTCCACATCGCCATGATCAAAGTCTCCGGAAAGGTCGGAGTAAATCCGTGGACCGTCCCTCCCAGCCAGGCAGCCAGTCCTGTGGCAAAGAAGGCTCGAGCCCACAAGGCCTGGGCGCCCTTCCTGCTCTCGGTCAGACGCCAAAGCTTCCAACCCCATAACAGGCACAAAGCGCCCAGCAAATAATCGGTCAGCATGGTGGTTGGCTCGGCGATGTTCATGGCTGTTTCAAAGACTTGAGCAACCTCTCTCCTCGGCCCTCGCTCAACAGAGCGGTTCCCGTGAATGCAACCAGGCCTGAAACGTCAGGAGACTCCAACACCAGGCGTACCACACTTTCCCATTCCTCCAGAGGAATGGGTGGCCCCCAGTCCGCCCCCGCCTCCTTCCCTTCCTCCGAATCCACCTGAACAACCGGCAACAAAGGATGAGAGACCTGGGTGGACACTTCGGCTATCACCTCTCCCACCCAGGGAGGAGACCGATGAAGGATGGCATGATAGGCCATCGGCGAAATAACGTCGACCAGCGAGGAAAGATCCGACAGCCGCTGCCCTGCCCAGGACTCCAACCCATCACAGGAAAGAGGCGGGACATACAGCCCCAGCATCAGATCATCCTCTCGCACCGCCCTGAGCCTTGTGACCATCTGGCCAACGAAATCGGTGATCACGGAACATTTGAAATCCCTCCACTGGCCACTGTGATGGTTGAGAATCCAGCGGGCGCGATCGGCGATCCCGGCCAATTTTCCGGGCAGCTGAATCCCGGTTGCCTCTTGAAATCGCTGCTGAGTATGGGGATCAAAGGAGGACTGAGAGGGAGTGGGCCCGCCGGCTCTGGCCTCCAGTTCCCAGTGGATCGGCCAACGGATGAAATCGAGAAACAAGCCATCCAGCGAATACGTCTCGACCACGTGCTGGGCCCTCTTCAGAATCAACTGGTTGTGGTCGTCGAATGTCGGGGTCACCCCGATGTACCACTCCATCTGAGGGCGTCGTCGGCCCGATGCCTCTACCGGCCAAAGCTCGGGCCTCTGCCCCAGGAGTTGATGGCCGTTGGCATGATCGGAGAAACAGGCAATGGCCCCAAAAAACTGGAAGCCCCGTTGATGGGCCCATTCAATCAGATCGTCGCGGTAGGTGTCCGACTCGGTGAACAGGGCGTTAACCCCAAAGCCGGCCAGGTTATCAAGTTGGTGCTTTGCTTCATCCTCAGTCCACTGCTGCCACACATCGGGGAAGATAAAGGCACCAACAATGCGCCCCATTTCACAACGCTTGAGCCACCACCAGAGTGATGTCGTCCGCTTGCTCCATCCCTTGACAATGCCGGGACACCGCATCCAGCACACTGTCCCTGATCTCCCCGGCAGACTTATCCTTGTTCGCCAGGAGAATCTCGGCCATACGCTCTTCCCCGAACTCCTCCTCGTCCGCATTGGCCGCCTCAGGGATCCCGTCGGAGTACAGCACCAGCAGGTCCCCCGGCTCCATGCTCTTTTCCAGGGTCGTGAAATGAACATCCTGAAAACCCGGAATGCCGAGGAGCAGGTCGGTCGAATCCAATCTCTCCATTTGATCGGTGGCTCGACAATAGTGGTAAGGGAAAGGATGGCCGGCATTGGTATAGTTGAGGGTCTGTTTCTGAAAATCAAAGACCAGGTAACAACAGGTCATCAGCAACCCACTCTGGACGGAACTGAAGACGGTCCGATTCATGGCCTCCATGACCGCTGCCGGTGAAGAATCGGTCCGGGTCTGTGTGTGCAGGCAACTCTTGACCATGGCCACCAGCAGGCCGGCGTAAAACCCGTGTCCCATCACATCTGCCAGGATGAGACTGAGCTGGTTTTCCGCAAGAGGAAGATAGTCGTAGTAG
>JAPYTY010000416.1 GCA_029942065.1 Acidobacteriota bacterium
CCCAGACGCCAGGTTCCCACATACAGAGTTTCAGCATCGATCGGATCGAAGGCGAGGGACTCCGCGTTGTACAGACTTCGGTAGCCGCGTGTGATCCGATCCCAGGACCGGCCTTCGTCCCTGCTCACGATAACCCCTTCGGAGATTCCCAGAGCGATGGTACGGGGATCCGACGGGGCGATGGCAATTGCCCGGATAGCACTTCCAAAACGGCCCAGGGGAACCTCTTTCCATGATTGTCCCGAATTGCGGCTGCGAAACAGCCAGCCCCTGGCACTTTGGAGTTCCCAGGTTGCCGCGTAAAGGGTCCGGGGATCGGAAGGATCGAAGGCTAAATTGTCCACGACGACGTGACGCCGGTTGAGGCCGGGAATCAGTTTGTTCCAGTGTCCTCCCGAGTTTTCACTTACATAAATCTGACCATCCGAGGTGCCCAGGAAGAAGAGATTGGGTTTTTCAGGGTGAACTGCCAGAGAACGAACATCACCGCCAAAAGGTCCCAGAGGGGTTACCAGTGCCTGACCCTGGAGCTGGGAACCAAAAACCACGGTGATGAAACAGATAAACCAAACAACCACTTGCATACGGTCTCCATTCTACCCAAGTTCGGTATTTGGTGCAGTAGTGGAGTAGTGCACCACCAAGACACAGAGAAGAAATGAACCACCAAGGCACAAAGGCACAAAGGAGACTGGGCCAGGGCGGGACGCCCTGGCCCAGGGCTTGTCGCTCCTTCGGAGCGATGCCGGAAATTTGGCGAGCATTGGTAGAGGCCTTCCGGAATCGGCGCATTGAGGCGCCTCCCACACTGAAGCATCTCCCAGACGGGATAGGTCATGTAGGGGCGCACTGAGTGCGCCCACAGCAAAGTCGTTCCAAATCCGCACGAACGCACTACTACAGCACCACTGCACCATTGAGCACGAACCTATCGCGCCCGGACCGTTATCTTTGTCGAACAAGAGGCTGCGGAGTCTGCATCGGCCACCTCGGCAGTCACAAGGTATTGATCGGCCTCGAGGCCGGTTGAGTCGAAAACCACCAGGAGGCCTCGTTGAGATATTTTCCCGCCGTTGGCGGTCCAGCTGAGCGAAAGCTGACTATCATCAAGATCCTCGACGGCCGCCCGAATGGTGGTGGGTTCTCCTTCTGTCAGGACCGTGTTCTCGGGGAGGCAGCGGATGCTGGGAGGCCGATTGATTTTTCTATGATAGCTGAGCTGGAAAAGCCATCCGGAGCGTCCAGTTGATTGAATCCCAAAGGGGGAGCTATCGGGAGAGATTCGGCGAAGCGTGGCATTGTAAGCGGCGGAAAGGGAAAGATGGCGTGCAGGCCAGATGCGTAAGCCAAGGTAAAGGTCCAGTGGCGATTTTGGATTCGCGCCCGGTGTTTTTCGGCCCAGAAAAACACTTCCTACCAGTTCGCCGATGGTTTGAATGGTCTCCGTAATCACGGGTATCTGGTAACCCATTCCATAGTTGAACCGGTGTTCAATTGTCTGCGAGTCGCTGGCAAAGAGAAAGCCATTTTGGAATGTGACGATACCTCTTCGGGGCAGGCTCTTGCTGAGGATAAGGTCGTATCCCGATTCAACGGATCCGTTGGTCAGACCGCGTACCAGACGTGACCGACTTCTTGAAAGAGGAAATTTGATGCTTGGTTGTAAGGCCATGCTAAAAGGGAACTGTTTCCCCTCCGAGAACAGATTGAATTTGACTCCGGTGCGGAGGGCTCCCGGGCCGCTGCCAAATCCCACGTCCAGAAAAGGCGCTTCATTGTAAAAAGCGGTCTCGCCGTTTTTCAGGCGTGCAGGGACGAGCGGGTCTCCGGGAAGCAGTTTGTTCACCTGAATCGCATCGGCATTGACCCGTCGCTGAGCTTCCCAGGATAGGAAGAACTCGGCACGATCATGCACACCCACCGTCAGGGAAACGGGATAAAGCGTGAAATCCAGGTCGCCGGGTTCTCTGTGAAAGTGGGAAAAGTTCAGGCCGAAGCTGACTTCTCCCGGCCTCAGCGTCCGAGCCAGGTAAAGATTGAACAGGCCGGTGGATCCCTGAGTCGTAACGGCCAACTGCTTGACTTGCTCCTTGTCCTGACCTGCAGCTGAAGCGATCAGCAAGAGGAAAATGATCAGGCAGGCAGGGATCTGTCTCAAGAAAGCCATGCTTTGTTCCCTAACCAAAATGATGCTTTATTCCGGCTAAACGATGCGGGGAACATTATACATACGCCTCAGAATAGTGGGCGTATTTAGCTCATCACCCATTTCATCTATTTATCGTAGAATGTTGGCTCCATGCAAAGCCCTTTGGAAATCCCGGAAAAAGCCGATTCTCAGCAGGGCTGGGTACGCCGATTGATCACGGTTCCTGAACTGCTG
>JAPYTY010000417.1 GCA_029942065.1 Acidobacteriota bacterium
TCCTTGCTGTGGGCGCACTCAGTGCGCCCCTACAACAGGCTGCAGGATCGTGCCAAATTGAAACGTGAAACCTGAATCCTGAACCCTGAAACGCGTGGGGCGAAGCCCAGCGCCTGTTTGCCTTCAAATCTCTGGAGCCTTATCATTTAAGGAACTTTGGAAGGACAAGAAGGGGAAAGCACTACAGTCGGCAAGAAGATCAACCATTACAAGGTTCCGGGAAGAAATCGGTGAAGGCGATATGAACAAGCAAAACTGGGGATGGCCAAACAATTTTTTTTTCTTGCAGCGATCCCAGGTGCCGTGATCTTCACGCTGGCGCTTTTCGGAGTGGGCAGCAGTACCGAGGAACTGGTGATTCCATTTGGGTGGTTGCCCAGGATCGGTCCTTGTCTGATGGTGCTGCTGATTTTCTGTGTGAACGTGCGGGCCAGCTACAGGATGATCGAAGGGATCAAAAAAGATTTCTATTAAGGCAGTACCACGGCCAAGAAGGAACGGGCATTTCGGGTGTTCTACAGGCATTGGAGCAGAGGAGTAGGAGCGATCCGGGACAATCCAAAACCGGGACTCTTGCTTGGCCGATGGGACCTTGAAACGATGTCCTCTTGATCCGCAAGTTTTGCCTGCCCCATGTCGTGGAATCCTATCTGCGGAAAACCCAGCGTTCATCCTCGGGTGAGGTTAAGATCCTGGACGCAGCGAACAAGGACGATAAGGTGAATTTCATCCAGAATGAACTGCTTGACAGCGATTTTGAGGATATCGACAAGCAAAGCCTTCTGCTACCAGAGTGAATCAGGAAGTTTTAGTTCGAGAGGTTGAGGGTTTCGTTTTTTGTAGGGGGCATGCCAGGGATGCCAGGGGCGAATTACCGAACGGCATTCAACTTATTGCATGCATCCTTGATATTGTTCCGGAGGCGAAAGGTTTCTCCTGCATAGATAACATCATCTTCAGAATCGTAGACCACGATGTTTTCTCTTGATTCCGTGTCTCTGTCGGCCTCTATGAAGAACGCGTATCGGGCCTTTGTTTTGTTGACCGTAGCAATATAGTTGCTGCACTCCTCCAGTTCCATCAGGTGCTTCATGGCATCGGTCACATAGGATTTTGTCTGGAACCTTGTGGTCGTGCTGCTTGTCGTCCTCTCTAGCCAGCCGATGTCGACATCGGAAACTGATGTCGTGCTTTCGATGGTTTCAAAGGGTAAATCTGTGATGTAGATGCGGACTTTGTCAGCTCCCCAGAGGGACGGACTTGATAAAACAAGCAGGGACAGGACAATCAGCTGTTTCATTGTGGTGCCTTCCTTTCCGGCCTTGAGGCTTTGACGTCTTGATTCAAGGTTAATGGGCGCAGGAGAGGAGTGTCAATTGGGGATTTATCGGTCCTGGACGAGCACAAGCGAGATGCCGTTCAAGTCTTGGGGAAGCTGCTTATATGGAAATGGTGCCCGGTGAGGGACTCGAACCCCCGACATCCTGGATGTAAGCCAGACGCTCTAACCAACTGAGCTAACCGGGCACATTCACATCACGAAAACATCACGTTGCTTATTTAAGGTTGGCTAAACCCTTAATAATCAGCATGTTTTCAATTTTTTATCCTCCTTGTAAGGGAGGCGCTCTGCCAGCGGAGCTAACCGCCCAGAGCATGCGGCGGGCCTTGCCGCACGGAAACGGATTTCCTAGTGTGCCATTTTTTCGGTGTGAGTTGAAGCACCGGAACCAGTCTTTCTGGTTTTGATAAAATAGCCCGGATTATGCATAGGTTCTCGTGACGAAGGGCCGCAGGCGCCGCCTTCATCTGAGGAACGAAGAGAACCTATGCATCATCCGGCCTACCTGGCCAGGTAAAAAAAAGGCCGCTTTCGGAGCGGCTGCTGTAAAAAGGGCTCGGACCCGGAGACACGGGTAAAAAAAGGCCGGTTCCCGGGAGCCGAAGAATCTACCCCTTTGCCACCTCCTCGCGCAGGAAAGCCTTCAGTCGGCTCTCCAGCTCCTGGGGGATTTCCACCAGCTGATCCCTCAGCTGCTGCGCCATTTCCGCGCAGCTTTGATAGGACTCCAGGAAATTGACGCAGGGAGGACAGGCAGCGAAATGCTCGTCGAGCCTTTGACGGGTTCCGGCATCCAGGTTTTTCTCCAGGTAGTCCAGTAACAGATCGAAACATTCCTCACACTTCATCATACCCTTCATGCCTTGCCCTCTAAATAGTTTGACAAGTTTTCGCGCACAAACACCCTAGCCCGGTGAATTCGCGTTTTGGTCGTGGCTTCCTTCAACTCCAGAAGCGAAGCAATCTGCTTGATGGGATATCCTTCCACGTCTTTGAGAACCAGAGGCACACGGTACTCGAAGGGAAGGGCCTGGAT
>JAPYTY010000418.1 GCA_029942065.1 Acidobacteriota bacterium
GCCTGTTGTAGGGGCGCACGGCCGTGTGCCCGCGGCAAGGTCGCGCCGAAACCGGACGGATGGTTTCTTCGCTCCGCTCAGATGAAGGCGGTGGCGCTGTAGTAGAGAATTTATGAATTATACGGGCTCAGTGGGTGAGTGCGTAGATGATGTAGTTCACCCCGAACTTGTAGGCTTCATTGGAAAGCTGGATGGGATGGAATTGCTCGTCTGACCACTCCCAGAAGTCACCAATGTCATTGTTGAAGTTGACCACCACTTGAAGACGGCCATGCTCATCTTCAAGGCCGTAGAAGGTGGGTTTCCCTCGTACTCGGTAGGGCGGCATCATGTCCAGCGTTTCAATTTCATAAAAGCAGTTAAAGACTGGATGGTCCAGGGTCAGTTCGACCAGATTACGTTCCGGGATCACCTGTTTCATGCAACGCTCGAAGTTCATCCAGTCGCGAGGGCCGTCAAAATCATCAAATATGGCGAAGCCTCCTCTTTCCAGATAATCCCGAAAATTACGAGCCTCTTCCGGTGTGATGTTCCAGGTTCCCGGCTCGCTGAAATAGAGGAGCGGATATTCCATGATTTCCGGATCTTCCAGCTGGACGATGACATTGGAGTCGGGTGTGGTTTTAATTCCCGTTACTTCAGCAAGAATTCTCAGCAAGTTGCGCTCAGCCCTCGGATAGTCATGAGCCCAACCGGGATTCCAGCCTCCGTAGAAGTAGGAACTGAACTGGACTCTGGCGAAGCGGAAGTGGGAGGGATCCAGAGGATCGGCATCAAGGTCCGGAAACAGAGCCCAAAGAGTTGCGGCGGAGAGTAGCAAAAAAAAGATACCTCCCAGTGCCAAACGTCTCATGGACTTGGATAGTCTCATCTTGAGAAAGCCCGTCTCCTGCTCCGCTCATCCGGAGCTAAGCTGCCAATAGTCCTTATTGTACAGCATTCATCAGGACCAAACCATCAGCACCCCCGTATGTTATCCTGGTCAAGATGGATTTAGGATCTGAAAGAACGCTGGCGGTTTTTGTCGACTTCGAGAACCTTGCTCTGGGTTTCCAGAAGTCCACGGACAATCAAAAATTTGAGATTCAGAAGGTTCTGGAGCGGCTGGTAGAAAAAGGGAAAATTCTGGTCAAAAAGTCCTACGCCGACTGGGGCCGGTTTACTCCCTACAAACAATCTCTTCACGATGCAGCGTTTGAGCTGGTGGACATCCCCAAGCGCATCAAGACAGGCAAGAACTCAGCTGATATTCGTCTCTGTGTCGATGCCATGGATCTGTGCTTTAGCAAGGAACACATCGACACGTTTGTGGTTCTTTCCGGTGATAGTGATTTTTCTCCCCTGGTTTCGAAACTCCGGGAGAATGGAAAATATGTGATTGGGTTGTCAACCCGGGGAGCCGCCTCGAAACTACTGATCGACAACTGTGATGAATTCATCTTCTACGAAGAGTTGGAACAGGCCGCCACCAAGCCGCCGAAGCCTACCCGGGCGGTTTCCAAGGAAAAGCTGCCTGTCTTTCAATTGCTGGTCGAATCCGTCAGTGCATTGATGAGGGAGAACAAGGACATTCTCCACTCTTCGATGGTGAAGCAAACCATAAAGCGCAAAAGACCTGAATTCAATGAAGGTCGCTACGGTTACCGGGCCTTCAGTGAGTTGCTGGAAGACGCTCAGAAGCACGGGCTAATTGAATTGCGTGAGGACTCCCGCAGTGGCACCTACGTGGTGAGTGGATTCGGAAAGGCCTCCGTTTAGGCTGGTATCACGAAAATCTGGCGGGCCAACTCCTCGCTCAGGCTGTGCTCGGTGTGGTTCACCTCGATGTGGATGGGGCCGTTGAAAGGAGCCTTCTTGAGCACGCTGATCTCCACCTCCGGAAAAACCCCTATTTCGGCCAGATAACGCAAGACTTCAGGATCACTGTCGCTGACACGGTGCACCCTGACGATCTCCAACGCTGAGATCTCCCACAGCGAGTGAGAGTGTTCCTCCTCGATGTGTCCCTCTCTGGTTGGAATAGGATCCCCATGGGGGTCGGTCGTCGGGTATCCGAGAGCCTTGTCAATTTTTTCCTCGAACTCTTCAGAGATCACATGTTCCAGTTTTTCCGCCTCATCATGGACTTTATCCCAGCTGTATCCCAGCACGTCTGCTAAGTAGAGCTCGATCAGCCGGTGGTGACGAACGATTTCAAGAGCGACTTTTTGCCCTGCAGAAGTGAGCACCACGCCCTGGTACGGTTCGTACAAGACCATTTTCAATTCGGATAGCTTTTGCAGCATGTTGGTGACACTGGCAGCAGAACAGCCCATCTTCTCAGCCAACTGGGTCGTGGAGACCCGGTCATCCTCGGAAGAGGACTGATAT
>JAPYTY010000419.1 GCA_029942065.1 Acidobacteriota bacterium
CTGGACTGTCCCAGGCATGTGTACAACTACACCACTTTCGCAGTTTTGCATCTTCTGGGCAGGGCGGGTTATCGAATTCACCGGGTGCGGCATTTTTCACTTCGCGACAATGCGGCCTCCCTGGTCTCCAGCTTGTTTCCGTCCCTGGATACCATGTCCCAGCGTGTTAAGCTGCTGAAACGAAAGGGGAAGCTGCATTCCTGGGGCTTATCCGCCAGGGAGGGCCTGTACCTGGCGCTGTTTCTTTTGGCTCAGCCTGTTGCACTGCTTGAATCTAGCCTGGGGCGAGGCGCAACCGTGACCGTCTATGCCACGATAGAATAGGAGTTTTCGGTGTTGGAGGGAGATCGAGTGAAGCCATGAAGATCTGTGTGATAGGAACTGGATATGTCGGCCTGGTAGCGGGAACCTGCTTTGCGGAATCCGGCAATGACGTGATCTGCATGGATGTGGATGAAGCAAAGGTCGTTCAGCTGCAAAAAGGCAAGGTCCCTATCTATGAACCTGGTCTGGGCGAGTTGATTCGGAGAAATGTCGTCGAGGAGCGCCTTTCTTTTACCACCGATCTCCCTCGGGCTGTAACAAGCTCCCTGATCATTTTCATGGCAGTGGGAACTCCTGCCGGAGAAGACGGCTCATCGGATTTGAGTCATGTCATGGCGGCCACCCGGGCCATCGCCAAGGCCATGGATGGCTACAAGGTTATTGTCAACAAGAGTACGGTTCCGGTAGGGACGGCTGAGAAGATAGGCCGGGAGATCTCGTCTTTGTCGACGTTTCCGTGTGACGTTGTTTCCAACCCTGAATTTCTCAAGGAAGGTGCTGCCATTGACGATTTCATGAAACCGGCTCGAGTCGTGATCGGGGCAGAGAAAGCCCGGGTGATTGAAATCATGAAGGAGCTTTACGCCCCATTCCTTCGGACGGGCGCTCGCGTTCTGGTCATGGATACCCGAAGTGCCGAGATGACCAAATATGCCGCCAATGCCATGCTGGCCAGCCGAATTTCCTTTATGAACGAGATCGCAAATCTTTGCGATCATGTCGGTGCGGATGTCAACCTGGTTCGGCAGGGGATGGGAGGCGATCGGCGAATTGGATCTTCTTTTCTCTTTCCCGGCCTGGGCTATGGAGGATCGTGTTTTCCGAAAGACATCAGGGCCTTGGTTCAAGTGGCCTCCGAAAATGACTATCCGCTGAAGCTGATCAAGGCGGTGGAGGAAGTCAACGAACTTCAAAAGCACGTTCTGATCAACAAGATGGTCCGTTTCTATTCCTCTGGCTTCGCGGAAGATTTGGACCGGTTAGCTTTTCCGGAGAGGGCAGGCCAAACATCTCGGCAAGCCTCGGCGGGTGAGTCGGAAAGTGGATTGGGTGGCGATGGCCATGCTCTCCTGCTGGATGCTGAGAAGGTGCCTGATTTAACCTTTGATAGCAGCAGCCAGGAACTGCCCTTGCTATCTGCCGCAGAGATCGAGAAAAGGTACGGCGGCCAGAGTCCAGTACAGGGCAAGATGTTCGCCATCTGGGGACTTTCCTTCAAGCCCCAAACCGATGACATGCGAGAAGCTCCTTCACTTATCATCATTGAGCAGTTGCTGAAGTTGAGAGCTGAGGTTCAAGTCTACGATCCGGAAGCGATGGAAGAGGCCCGTAAGATTTTTGGCAAGAGAATTGGTTATGCCAGAAACAATTATGAGGCTTTAAAGGAAGCGGATGCCTTGATCCTGGTGACGGAGTGGAATGAATTTCGTAACCCTGATTTCAGTAAGATGAAAAGGTTGCTGAAATACCCTGTGGTCTTTGACGGGAGAAATCAGTACAACCGACATGAGATGCGGGAACAGGGGTTTCTCTATTTCAGCGTGGGGTGTCCATAAACTGAATTCAACGTTTCACCTTTCATGTTTCACGCACTTCATTGGTCTCAGTTCCTGGGGTGTCGGAATTAGCCAGAACTAATGACGGTACCTGAAAACTCCAATCCTCTCGTTTCCGTTATCGTGGTTAACTACAATCGCGCCGAATTGCTTCGCGAGTGTCTTGTTTCCCTGGCAGCCCAGAACTACTCTTTTCTGGAGATTCTGGTTGTAGACAACGGTTCTTCAGACTCTAGCGTGGATGTGGTTCGATCCTTTTCAGATGAACGTGTCAGACTTCTCCCACTGGATCACAATCTGGGTTTTGCAGGAGGGTGCAATGCCGGCATCCGGGAGGCCAGAGGTGAGTTTGTTGCCCTTATCAACAACGACGCAGTGGCAACTCAAGAGTGGGTCGAGGAGATCGTCAAGGTGATCAGGGCTTCCGGATCATCGGTTGGCATGTGGGCCTCCAAGGTGTTGTTTTTTGAAACCGACATTGTCGACAA
>JAPYTY010000420.1 GCA_029942065.1 Acidobacteriota bacterium
TTCTTTCGTGAAACGTGGAACCTGGAACGTGAAACGCGCTGGTCGAAGACCAGCGTCCGAGGCGCCTCCCACACTCCTGAAACGTTAAACCTGAAACGTGAAACGGCGCTGGTCATCGACCAGCGCTCCTCAATGCAAATAAAAAAAGCAGGCAAACGCCCCTTCGGGAAGGGCGGTAATGGTAGCCGGTTCTATATTGACCTCAAAGGGGTTGTCACCGGATGTCTTGATGCTGGTAGCCAGTTCAACCGCATGGTCCGGGACCGCTTCCACTATTTGAAAATAGGCAAAGGCCAGCAGGCCTCCGCTGGGAAGAAACTCTCCCGTGCCGGGCTCCACTGAAATTTCCAGAAAGTTCATGTCAAAGGCGGGTGGGCTCTTTCTCAATTCCGGCTTCAGTTTCCAGCCCGCCTTCCGGGGCGGGGAGGCGACGCCCAATTTTTTGTATTCCAGCTTGCTGGGTGGAAATCGAAGGATGATGGTGAAGGGATCCTCTATGTCCTGGGTTGCAGTGATCTGGATGGGGAGTGAAACTTCCTGGCCCACGGCTCCTATCGTTTCCTCAAAAGCCAGCGTGAGTGTGGGAGGGGATGGGGTGCCTGGGGTCTCCTCCTGAAGGGACTGGGAGTGGAGGGTGGGACCCGCAGCCTGGAAGAATAAAAGCCATGTCAGGGCGGCAAGTGAAGGTCTCAAGTCGATGGTAATCTCCCCCTAGCTATTTTACGATGAACGTTGTGATCGGCTCCTCTTCAGTCCAAAGCGACAAGCTGCTGGTAGACCTGCGCACGGTTCTCCTGGGTCATGCCTGGATCATAACCTTCAAAGGTGATTCCCGTTAGAATCCTGGCGGTCGGGATGGCGTCTTCAACAACCCGCTCCACTGTCAACTCGAACAGGGTTTCCCTGGATGCATCGGGGAGAGGTGGCAGAGACCGGGCACGACAGAAAAGGTAATAGCTCATTTGCGGATTGACGACAACCAGCGAGAGTTTTCCTTTTCGTTCGACGTTTCGAGTACTGTTGCTGTCGCTGTAAAGGAGGATCAACATTCGCTGGGGGCCCTTGGCGAGCACCTCGTGATGGCTGAGCAGGCCATGGCGGGGCCATCCATTCTGGTCAACGGTGTTAAAGAGAATCACGTCCTTGATTTTTCCGTCTTGACCACTGTCAGAGAGATAGTCCAGGACATCCTGAGGGAGAGTGGATCCCAGTTCTTTTGACATAATTACCTCCAATTACGATCATACCTAAGTTCAAAGCTGGGGTCACCATCTGGGTTTTCTGTTTTGGTTGAAGGCCTTGGATGGAGACCTTCGGTGAAAGAAAGCGCTGGGGTATACTGGTAAAAAGAAAAGACTAGGCTTTGGCAGCCGGGAGGCGGACATGAAAAATAAGTAGTGCGCAGCAGTGATCGGAGTTTTGGTGTGTGGGTTAATTTTGATGCCCTCGCCTTTTACGGATAAATTTGCCGACCGGGTGGCTGAATCGAAGGATGTTTTCACAGCGTTGATCGAGGCTCCCGATCAGGGTTTTCCCCAGTCCCTTCTGGAAGATTGTGAATGCGTGGTGGTGATTCCTCATGTAGTCAAGGCCGCCCTGGGCATTGGTGGGCGTCATGGCAATGGGATTGCCAACTGCCGAAATGATCAGGGTGCCTGGAGTCCTCCATCCTTTGTCAAAATCTCAGGGGAAATATCGGGTTTCAAATTGGTGTGCAAGCCTCCGATCTGGTGTTGTTCATGATGACGGGGAAGAGTGCGGAGGCCTTGGTGAACAATAAATTCACCCTGGGAGCCGATGCCAGTGTGGCTGCCGGACCGGTGGGGCGGACCGTGGAGGCGGATACCGATATCACCCTGCGGGCGGAGATTCTTGCCTATTCTCGAGCCAAGGGACTCTTTGCCGGAGTTTCTCTTGAGGGAGCCAGCCTGAGACCGGACGAAACCGCGATTCGTAAGTTTTATGAGGAGAAAACGGATCCCGAGGTCATTCTGATGAACCACCGAGTTCCCAAACTACCTGATGAAGCACGGGAATTTGTCGAACTGCTGCCCTAGGTTCTTTCACCACCAAGACACAAAGAAGACGGGCCCTGACCCCTGACTTAGATTCTGTCGCTCCTTCGGAGCGAATTCTGAAGGGTGAGTGTAGGGCCGCACTGAGTGCGCCCACAGCAAGGTCGTTGGAGCGGCCTTCCGGAATCTGCGCACTGAGGTGTTCATTCCCAGGACATCCTTTACACATTTGGGTACTGGCTCCCTCCAGGAAAGGAGGGAGAGGTACTCTGGGAGACAGAGGGAGTGTATGGAATGTGGGGATCCAGAACCCCGAAGGGGTGATGTGAAATAGCCTGGGGCGTGAGCCCCAG
>JAPYTY010000421.1 GCA_029942065.1 Acidobacteriota bacterium
GGCGTACACTTCTTGCTCGCTCTTGGCTGCCAGGTAGCCGCTGGATCCCATCGATAGCGAATCGGCAATCATGCCCGCTAATCCGGAAACCAGCAGCACGTGATGATCCACCTGGGCACCGATCACGGCCATCACCAGACCAAAGTTGGCCGTCAGCCCATCATTGAAACCATAGACCACACTGCGCACAAAACCGCCGCTGCTGACCCGGTGCCAGGGCTCGCCGTCCTGTCCTCCCAATTTCATGAGCTGCCGGGCGTGCTCACTGCTCTCACGTGCCATCTGACCTACCACTTCACGCGCGGCTCCCTGAGCATGAATACTCTCCTGGAGAAACTCCTGAGTCTCCCTGGCTTCAGATCTGATGATCACCGGGAGTACCGTTTCAATCCCGAAAATTCGAGAGACCAGGGCCAGCAGTCGGACCCGCAGGCCGGGGCGAAAGGCCGGACGGGAAACTTCTTGTTTCTCCAGCAGATCAGCAAAAATTTCCTGGTGTTTGAATTCAATTGCGGCCATGTCCTCGAAAAACGCCTTCCGCTGGGGGTCTTCCTCCACCCTCACAAGCCTCTGATAGAGAAAATGAAAGTCTCCCTCATCCTGCCAGTGCTCGAGAAGCCGCTTGGTTTCCATGACCTGTCCAGTTTACTATGGAGAACCAGGTGAATCAAGCTAAACCATAGATAATAAATGAGTTAAATGAAATTGAATTTCAATTTCAGAGTTGGGCCTCCACCGCAATGGCAAAAGAATTTTTCACCACAGAGACACAGAGGTACAGAGGTACAGAGGTACAGAGGTACAGAGGTACAGAGAAAAAATTTAACCACAAAGGCACAAAGACACCAAGAAGACTGTCCCAGGGCGGGACGCCCTGGGACAGACTCTGTTGCTCCTTCGGAGCGATGCCGGACAGGCTGGCGTAGGGGCGCACGGAGTGCGCCCACAGCAAGGTCCATGAAATTGAGAAGGGCCGCTCGCAGAGCGGCCGCTACAATTCTCTCTCTTGACGCGTTATGCTTTCATCATCATTTTTTTCATGAAAGGGGTACCTGCCATGTCTACGACTCAGAAATTCCTATCCCTGATCTGTTTCTTACTATTGACTGTCCCGCTTTGGGGCCAGCAGTCAGTCATCGTCATCGAGGGCGGAACCCTGATTGACGGAACGGGAAGTCCCCCACGCGTGGGAACCACGATTCTCATCGAGGGAAATCGTATCCGGGAAATCGGGGATCGGCTGTCCGTACCGGCTGGGGCCCAGGTGATTTCGGCCGCGGGAAAGTACGTCATTCCCGGCTTGATCGACACCCATACCCATTCGCAAGGGCCCTGGATGCACCGGCTCTTTCTGGCCAACGGAGTGACCACGGTGCGGGACATGGGAGGGGCGGTGGAAAGGGTGCTGACCCTGCGCCAGGAGATCCGGGCAGGCAACATCCTGGCCCCTCGAATGTTCATCTCGGGCATGGGCATCAATCCCCGGTCGATCCAGGCCCTGAACTTTACGAGTCATCGGGAAATGGCCGAAAAAATGGTCGAGGCCGGAGTCGATGGAATCAAGATCACCGGATACACGCCGCAGCAGCTGAAGGAAGTGGTTGAAGTCGCTCATGCCAACGGCCTGCTGGTGTACGGCCATCCAGGTCCCAAGATCGATGGGCGGGCTCCCGGAGTTCGCCTGGCCGTGGAGGCGGGCATTGACGGCATCGAGCACTCCAACGGCATCCTCGAAGATGCCATGGGGGAGGATATTCCGGTTCCCACCGACTTTGATGCAACCCGTCGGGATCATCTCTTTCGATTCTGGTACGGACGCATGCATCACAACTTCGACACCGAGAAGGCCGACTCCCTGATCCAGCTCATGGTCGAGGAAGACGTTTACTACTCCCCTACCCTGGTGAACTCCTCGCGGCACGGCCGCCTGCCGGAAGACCTGGAGGCCGACCCGGCCCTTCGCTACATTCCCGAAGGCGAACTGGACACCTTGTCCCGTTTTGGAGAGGAAGAACACCAGGAGTGGAACCAGAGCATCACTCTCATGAAGGAGATGGTGCGCCGGTTTCATGAGGCGGGAGGACTCCTGATTGCTGGAACGGACGCTCCCGGTGCAGCCCATCCCGGCTGGAGCATTCACCAGGAGATGGAGCTCTTCGTGGAAGCCGGCATCCCTCCCCTGGCGGCACTTCAGACCGCGACGTTGAACAACGCCCGGGTTCTCAACAAGGAAAACGAACTGGGAACGGTCAAGGAAGGCCACTATGCCGACCTGGTCATCCTGGACGCCAACCCGCTGGAAGAGATCAGCAACACCCGCAAGATCCATCTTGTGATCAAGGACGGCCTGGTGCTGGAT
>JAPYTY010000422.1 GCA_029942065.1 Acidobacteriota bacterium
CGGAATTCAAAGGCAACGTCACCGCGGTGTTCACAGAAAACTATTGGGACCTCCAGCTCTCCGAACTCGTCAACCGCAATGGCAAGGTCAACGCCAAACGCCGTGAGTTGTCCAAGGACAAAAACCTCACCCGCGAACAGCGCGACAAAGCCATCGCTGAATTCACCGCCAAACTATTCACCAAACGCGAACTCAAGATTTTGGAAGTCGGCACCTCCAACGCCGCCTACCACTACCTCGGTTCCGCAAAAATCCTCGCCCAGATCGGCAAAGCCTTCGCCGATGCACTGGCGGCGATGAAGTAGCACGGCTGCGGCCGGAAGGTAAAAAGAAAACGCCTGCACCGTTTCCAATGCAGGCGTGTTTTTTGTGGGCCAGTTAGATGCCTTCGCCGGATACGACGAATTCAGACTGGGCATTGGATGATCGGGTCAGACCACTGCTGCGATCACTTCGGCGGATATAACCCCACCGAGCCATGAGCGAACAGTCATCCCCCCAACCTGGAGTCCCGAGCAGCCCATAATGGGCTTGCCTGTTTAGATCACCAAGTTCAACCAATTTAACGTCACGCTCCACTCGAGCGCCCGCCAGTTCATTTTCCAGAACTGCCACCCGATCCAGCGCGCCTTCATAAGCCGCGACACCACTAAAGTGCCCGCTCCATGTCAGCCCGCCAAACGGAGTTTCCTTGGCTTCATCCCCCCAGCCCAGAGTTATCTTCTGGGCCGATTTATAAATGTAACTATACGACATTCTTCTTCACCTCCTTTCCGGATGCTCGTCCTGAACTGAATCAAAAACTCTTTCATCCTGTATTGTATTACACATCCAGGAGCAAAAATTCTAAATTATTTTGGTTTATTTTCGGGGGTAGTAATAGGGGAAATTTATTCCTTAGAAGCCGGTTTGACAGGATGAGGAGATTAAGCCCAAGGACCCGATTCCGTGGTTGGATAAACGTATTGGTTTTCAGGGGTCAGTTTGGCGCCCTAAACATTGCGATGCGTCACAGCGCATCTCGCACCAATTACGCCGCGATTCCGTGTATAAACGTTTCTACGTATTCCACGACCTTCTCAAGCACGCGCTTTCGCGCTGGGGCACGGTCCGCCAACTTCAGAGGCCGGTTGATCAATTCAATGATATCTGGGTCAGGTAGAGGCTTTTCGCCGGTGTAGACGAATCGATCAATCACCTTCTTGAGCTTATCGGCATCGAGCTGTTCCTCTTTCACCAGCTGCCTGCTTCGTGGAATCGATTCGATGTTCTGCCAGACGTTTGGCAAGGCGCGCCACGATTGCCGGATGCTTCGTGGCAAGGTTGTTTTGTTCCTCCGGATCCGTGCGGTGATCATAGAGCTCCTGATGAATGATCTCTCCCCGACCAAGATCCTTCTGCCACTGAACAAAGCGGTGTTCCCTCGTCCGCATGGTCACGGCATGCAGCCGGCCCCATTTCTTGGAGGAGCCCCCCCAGGACATATTGTAACTGAGCGCGTATTCCGGACCGGCAAGGTCAGGGTCATCCAGGATATCAAGAAGCGCTGTGCCACCGATATCAGCAGGGGGCGTCAAACCGCAGAGCCGGGCAAGCGTGGGGTAGATGTCGATGCTCTGCGTCAGCGCGCGGGTGGGCCGCCCTCTGTTTTTCATGGAAGGAGTCCGAATAATCAGGGGAGATCTCAAAGCGTTTTCAAAACTGGTGTGCTTGCCAAAGAGATGGTGTTCCCCCAGGTGCCAGCCGTGATCGCCCCAGAGCACGACAATGGTGTTCTTGTCCAGATCGAGCGCCTTGAGCTCGTCCAAGATACGCCCGATCTGGGCGTCGACAAAACTGACGCAGGCAGCATAGCCGTGTTTCAGTTTCCGCCGGTACGCGGGATCATCCAGACCCTCCGCCGGATGATGGCCGTACTGCTGCATCAGTTCGAAGCTCCCGTGATAGGAAGGTGACTCCGGCGAGTCGCCCCAATCCGGCTGAGGAATCTTTTTTGGATCATAGAGATCGAAATACTTCTTCGGCGCCCAGAACGGCAGGTGGGGTTTTACAAATCCAACCGCAAAGAAAAAGGGCCGGTCCTTCAGGGATCGAAGGGTCTTGATGACCGTGTCGGTCGTGGCGCCATCCTGGTAGGCGGCAGCGGGCAGGTCTCGTCCTTGGGCGGCGGGCCGCTGTTTCTTCCCGGCGTTTCTCTGAAAATCCGGATGCTTGATTTCAGTTCTCAGGATCCGGCTCCAACTTCGGGGCAAAGTGTCCTGTTTTCCATGGCAGATCTTTCCGATGGAGATCGTCTCATAACCGGCCTCTTTGAAGAGATGGGGAAAAGACTCAATGCTCCTTTGCGCCGTAAACT
>JAPYTY010000423.1 GCA_029942065.1 Acidobacteriota bacterium
CACGCCCCAGGCTATTCTATGCCGCCCCTTCAGGGCTCCGGAAAAGTGATTTCAGAATGCCCTGTGTAAAGGATGTCCTGGAAATGAACCCCGGCCCGCGAACCCCTTTCGGGTGTTGATGCCTGTGTGCTTTAGCTCGAAGGGGTGCCACCACCCGTCAAAAGTTCTCGGAAAATTCTTTATCTGTAGGTAGCTGTGTATTATGATGAAAAGCAAGACAATCTAAATTGAATTAGGAGGTCCATTGTGAGAAATTTAGGCTTGGTTATCCTGAGTTCCATCCTTCTGCTTGGTTTGAGTGCCTGTGCAGACATCGAAGCAGACTTTGCCGATTCCACCTCTTCCGCTGCTGGTCTTTCCAGCTATGAATTTGAATCGGAATCAAGAGCGATTCTGGAACCTCTTCAGATTCCCTCTTCGAGACACCCCAAGCTCGGCATGCGGGCCTCCGGGGGTGTGTACATGTCGGCTGTTTATGAAGACGAGGGCCTAGAGAGATTGGGACTCTTTATCTCACACAATGGCGGAGACGCCTTTGCTCCACCGGTGCCCATCAGTGCGCCCGGGGTTAATGTCAGTTCACACGGTGAAAACAGCCCCAGCCTGGTCTTCGGTACCCGCCGGGAACTCTATGTGCTGTTTGAGCAGATGGCCGAACGGGGAGCGACCGAACTCATGTTTGCCCGCTCTCTGGAGGCGGGACACAATTTCCAGAAGGCCTACAAAATTACCGACAAAGATGGGATCTCCAGCAACGCATTCTCTTCGCTTTGGGGAGCTCCCAATGGACACGTCTTTGCGGCCTGGATCGATGGTCGCGACGATGACAACGAGGCGCTTATCGGCACCTCTTCCGTTTACATTGCCCGGTCCACCGATTTTGGCGAGAGCTTCGGAAAGAACAACTCGGTGGCCAGCGGAATCTGTCCCTGCTGCAGGCCTTCCATGGCTTTCGGGCCGGAAGGCGAAATCTACCTGAGCTGGCGGCACGTTTTCGAGAACAATTCACGAGACATGGTGGTCGCCGTCTCAAGGGACGGAGGCGATAGTTTTGGTTCCCCCGTCAGAGTGGCGGAGGACGACTGGCAGATCGCCGGCTGCCCCCACACGGGATCCCAGCTGCTGCAAGTGGAAGATCGGCTTTATGTGGCCTGGTTTACCGCCGGCAATAACCGGGAGGTTGGGGTTCAGCTCACCTGGAGCGACGATCAGGCCAAGAGCTTTGCTCCTCCGGTTTACGCCTCGGAAGGTGTGGCTTACGCCAATCATCCCATGCTGACCCAGGCCGATGATGGCCGTTTGCTGCTGATTTTTGAAGGCCGCTCCATGGGTGAGAACGAGAAGTGGGGACCCGTTTCTCCCTTTCTGGTGGAAATCGCCGCCGGAGGTGAGGTGACCGAGCCGATGGCGGCTCCCGGGAATGGAGTCTCCATCACCTATCCTGCGGTGACGGGAGGCAACCAGGGAGGGGTCTTTGTGGCCTGGACCGAACCCACCGAGGAGGGAACCCAGATCGTCATGGCGCGAGGGAAAAGAACAACAGAGCAATAGAACGCGCTGGGGCGCGTGGAGAATATAGTGTTACTTGTACATAACAAAGAGCCTTTTTGTGACATCAATCAGGTAGAGGGAGAAAAACGGAGGGTTTATTCACCATGAGGAAAAATCTATTCACGGGTCTGCGGTTGTTCGTGGTTGGTCTTGTGCTGGTAGGATTCATGCCGGTCAGCAGCCTGTTGGCCCAGGCCGGGACCATCCTGGGGACCGTGCAGGACGAAACAGAAGCTGTCCTCCCGGGTGTGAGCGTCACCGCCACCAACCTGGACACCAATCAGTCGCGAACTGTCATCAGCGGTGATGAAGGTCGCTACCTGGTTTCGCAGCTTCCATCGGGAACTTATGAAGTGCAGGCCGAGTTGAGCGGATTCAGCACCGGCGTTCGTCGTCCCATTACCCTCACGGTGGGCAGCCAGGCGGTGGTGGACTTCAGCCTTAGCGTCGGTCAAATCAGCGAGAGAGTCGTGGTCACCGGGGAAGCCGCCCTGGTCGAGACTACCAGTGCCATCACGGCAGGACTGGTGTCCGATCGGCAAATTCGCGACTTGCCCCTCAATGGGCGGGATTTCGTTCAGCTGGCGCTCCTCCAGGAGGGAATCGTCGCCAACACCAAGTACCTGAGAACCCAGGGTGGCAACGATGGAACGCTTATTTCCATGGCGGGCGCTCGAGTTCATCAGAACGCCTTCCTTTTGGATGGAACCGATATCCGGGGCGCTCGGGGAGTGGTCCCTGCCGGTGCCTCCGGCGCAGTGGCCGGGGTGGAGACGATCAAGGAGTTCAAAGTGCTCACCGGTGC
>JAPYTY010000424.1 GCA_029942065.1 Acidobacteriota bacterium
GAGTGGAGAAACGCTTCGCTTATGCTCCGCGTGGAGAATGGTCTGGCCTTAAATATCGGCCACGATTGGAACTTCGGATTTGGGGTTTCGAATTTCTTTCACCTTGTGTCCTGGTCGTGAAATCTAACTCCCGCGATAGGACTCGGCGTAGATACGCTTGACCGGAGCCAGGCAGTAATCCTCGATCAGGTCTCGTAAAATATCCTTGCGGCCAAGCAGAATATCCTCGTGTTGGGGATTGACCTCAAAGTGCAACCGGATGATGTCCGCCTTATCCTTGCGCTTGTCCAAACCCACGGATTTTCCCATCACAGGCTCAAAAAGTAGTAGGTCCTCGTAGGTGAAGTGATCAAAATCGGGATGGGTCCAGGGCTTTTCGTTTCGACTTCTCCAGTAGTGGAATTTCAACCCATTGACAAAACCCTCGTAATCGAAACCCTCCGACTTGTTGTTCACGCTGGATTCGACAACTATTTGTTCGTCCGTCCGGCTCACTCCCAGACCATACGTCACATCCAATTCCTTCTGGCGCGAAAACTTGATCCGATGAGTCATCGCCCGGTGAAAATACTTCAACTCCGGTTCCACGCCCAGGTCGCGACTGTCCTCCACCGTGACGTAGCTCTGCTTCACCCGCTCATACCAGTCCATGACGATCCGGCGGGTAATCTGCTCAAATTGTTTGAGCTTCTCTTCTTTACTCAACATCGAAAAAGGCTTTATTCTCTAGAATTAGATTATAAAAGTAAACGGGCGACATTTTTTACTCAAGAAGGAGGCCTGGGCATGCTTACAAACGTTTCCAGAACAAGCGCATCGCTCATGATAATTGTTCTCCTGATGATGGCGGTGAGTCCCATGGAGGCTCAGCAACAGAGTTTACCCGCTTCGGACGAGGAGTCGAGAAACCGGCTCAACTCATCCCCACGACATGGTGAATGGCTCAAAATTGAATCCGGGGGAGAAACCATCAATGCCTGGATCGTTTTTCCCGAGAGGAGTGATCCAGCTCCCGTAGTAGTGGTCATTCACGAGATTTATGGTCTCACTGATTGGATCCGTGCCGTGACGGATCAGTTGGCTGCAGACGGCTATATCGCCATTGCACCTGACCTGCTCTCCGGAAAGGGGCCCAGGGGTGGCGGCACGGAGTCAGTCGACCGCGACGGAGCAGTGGCCCTGATACGATCCCTGGAGTGGAGTGAAGTGGTCTCTCGTCTGAATGATACCGCTGGTCATGCCACGGCCCTTGGGGCGGCAACCAATTCCATTGCCGTGCTGGGTTTTTGCTGGGGCGGCAGCAGCAGCTTCGCCTTCGCGGGAGAACGGCCCGACCTGGATGCTGCAGTGGTCTTTTACGGATCAACGCCAACAGCCCTGGTCATGGCACAAATTCAGGCACCGGTTCTGGGCCTCTACGGCGGAGATGACGCCCGCGTCAACAAAACCATTCCTTCGGCTGAGACAGAAATGGCGGGTCTGGGAAAAAGTTATCAAAAGGAAATCTATGCCGGCGCTGGACACGGATTTTTGCGAGCTCAGGAAGCGCGAGAGGGCGCCAATCTCAGGGCCTCCGAACAAGCCTGGCCGAGGACGATTGCCTTCTTGGAAAGCGCCCTCGGCGACTGAAGATCAGGTTAGGATTTTACACTCGAATCTGGAGAATCCGGAACGCTCTCGAATTCTAGCCGAATCTGCTCCTTCAGCAGCGTCACCGCTTGGTCTTCGCTTGTCCCGATGGCTGAAAAGGGACGAACTCGAACGAACATCCCTTCCCTGGGAACGTGCGCTGATGCCAGGCACAAGGGGCCCATGGGCTCGGTGTTAATCGTAAAGTGAAGGCATTTGTGTTCCCAGTCCATTTCGGCTCCGGATCTGGCTCGAAAATGCCAAGACCATCTCCTGAAAGGATAGTATAGCAAAGCCCTGTGGAGTGTCTTGTCAGTTGCCTGAGGAGCCTGTATTGACGTCTTCCGGAGAGCTCGAAACTCGGCTAAAAGCCAGAATTTCTCACACCTTCTCGTCACGAAGCGGCGCCGCCTTCATCTGAGGGACGAAGAAAGGCCCGGCCTGATTGTGCCTCGTTCAATAGATGGACATATGCTCGTCGCGAGCGGCACCCGCCCTGGCGGCTAGGCGCGACGAGGGAGCAGATCGGGAATCTGTGACCGAGGAGCAACAACGCCGACAGGCGGGTGCCGCCGTGACCCCAAGGGCTGGGGTGATTTGGCTCGTCTTCGGCGTTGCTCGTCAGTTGCCTATTCCCCGATAGGCGCCCTCTTCACGCCTTGAATACAGACCAAAATCACCACCAGCGAGCACATGCCCATCTATCGAGCGAGGTACACAG
>JAPYTY010000425.1 GCA_029942065.1 Acidobacteriota bacterium
CGGTAAACTCGGGAAAATTATTCGTCTTGTGTAAACGATCCAGGGCTTCCCGCCATTGTCCCTGGTAAACCAATTCGTTCCATTCAGGAATCAGGTTGTCGACAGGGCAGCCGCTCTCCGATTGACAGAAAGGGACGCCGCAGTCCATGCAGCGGGCTCCCTGAGATTTGAGATGCTTTTCGGGAACCTCGGTCAGGATATCCAGGTAATCCTTGAGGCGTTCTTCGGTCTGCCGGTAGGGCACCGTTGCGCGCTTGATCTCCATGAATCCCGTATGCTTTCCGATGACTCTTCTCCCTTGTCCGGCTGGAATAAAGGTGAATTCAGCCGGAATTATTCATTGCTCGGGCTAAGCGGCCTCGATCCCTTGCTCCTGCTTCTGCTCCTCGAGGTATTTCTTGTAGTCTGTTGGCATGACTTTGACGAACTGGGGGAGTACGGACGCCCATTGTGAGAGTACCTGCTCTGCCACCGTCGACCCGGTGTATCGATGGTGGTTTTCGATGAGCCCTCTGAGTTCTGCAGTCTCTTCCTCATCTTCAACGCGTTCCAGGTCCACCATTTCCTGGTTGCAGGACTCGCTGAAGTTGCCGGCGGTATCCCAGACATAAGCGATCCCCCCACTCATGCCGGCGGCGAAGTTGCGTCCGGTCGGACCCAGAATGACGGCCCGGCCACCGGTCATGTACTCACAACCGTGATCTCCGATCCCTTCAATGACAGCCCGCGCACCCGAGTTGCGCACGCAGAATCTTTCTGCAGCACAGCCACGGAAGTAGGCCTCACCGCCGGTAGCTCCGTAGAGAACCACATTCCCCACAATGACGTTCTCCTCGGATCGAAATGGAGCCGTTTTGGGAGGATAGATGATCAGGCGGCCGCCGGAAAGGCCTTTGCCGACGTAATCGTTGGCGTCTCCCTCGAGTTCGATGGTGACACCCTTGACCAGCCAGGCAGCCAGGCTTTGACCTGCCGATCCGCTGAACTTAATGTGAATGGTTCCCTCAGGTAGACTCTCCTCTCCCCACTTTCGAGCGACGGCACTGCTCAGCATGGTTCCTACGGTTCGATTGGTATTTCGGATGGGGAGATCAAGGGTCACCTGTTCAGCCTTCTCGATGGCGGGAGAACACTTCCTGATGAGCTCCTGGTCCAGGGCCTTATCCAGGCCGTGATTTTGGGCAATGGAGCAATGGACCGCTACCTGAGGGTGAGGCTTTTTGGCTGGGGTGAGAATCGGGGTAAGATCCAGACCGTCCGCTTTCCAGTGTTCAATAGCCCTGTCAGGAATCAGTGCGTCAACCCGTCCCAGCATATCGTTGACCCTTTTAAAGCCCAGTTCGGCCATATATTGTCGTGCCTCTTCGGCGACCATGAAAAGGTAGTTCACCACATGTTCGGGTTGTCCCTGGAATTTTTTTCTCAAGGTCGGATTCTGGGTGGCGATTCCCACAGGGCAGGTATTGAGATGACACTTGCGCATCATGATGCAACCAAGGCTTACCAGGGGGGCCGTGGAGAAACCAAATTCTTCGGCTCCCAGAAGAGCTCCGATCACGACGTCCCGGCCTGTTTTGAGCCCACCATCCGTCTGCAGAACGACACGGGAACGAAGATCGTTCAAAACCAGAGTTTGATGGGTCTCCGCTATTCCCAGCTCCCAGGGTAAACCTGCATATTTGATGCTGGTCAAAGGTGAAGCGCCGGTCCCACCGGAATGCCCGGAAATCAGTATGTGATCCGAATAAGCCTTGGCTACCCCGGCCGCGATAGTTCCGACGCCCACCTCGGAGACCAGTTTGACGCTCACCCGGGCCTGGGGGTTGGCGTTTTTCAGGTCGTGAACCAACTGTTTGAGATCTTCAATCGAATAAATATCGTGGTGGGGCGGTGGACTGATCAAACCTACACCCGGGGTGGAATATCTGATTCTCGCAATGATCTTGTCCACCTTGTGGCCGGGCAGCTCACCTCCCTCACCAGGCTTGGCGCCCTGAGAGATCTTGATTTGAAGCTCGTCGGCGTTGGTCAGGTACCACATGGTGACGCCGAAACGGCCGGAGGCCACCTGTTTGATGGCCGATCGCCTGGAATCCCCGCTGGGAAGCGGCAAGAAGCGTTCGGGGTCTTCACCGCCCTCGCCTGTGTTTGATTTTCCTCCGATTCGGTTCATGGCCACGGCCAGGGTTTCGTGGGTCTCGGTTGAAATCGATCCGAAGCTCATGGCACCGGTACAAAACCGTCGGACGATTTCACTGGCTGGTTCCACTTCATCGATGGAAATGGGCCCGCCGTTGACTCCTTCCTGAAAACCGAGTAGTCCTCGAAGCGTACAGCGTGTTTGGG
>JAPYTY010000426.1 GCA_029942065.1 Acidobacteriota bacterium
GAGTGCACCCAAAGCGGCCGCTCTATGAGCGGATGCTACGATAGCTCGCCAGATCTCCGGAATCGCTCCGAAGGAGCGCAATGGGTTTCTCTTCTCTGTGTCTTTTTGTCTCTGTGGTGAAAATTTCTTCGTTTCGCTCAGATAAAGGCGGCTTCTTTACGTCTTGGGGGTGAACCCCCAGAACCGCTGATTGCTCACCCCGCCGAAAGTCAGGCTAGATCGAAGCGATCCGCATTCATCACCTTGTCCCAGGCCGCCACAAAGTCACGTAAAAACGCCTGCTGCGAGTCGTCACAGGCATAGACTTCCGCGATGGCTCGAAGCTGGGAGTTGGAACCGAAGACCAGATCGACGGCAGTGCCGGTCCAGCTGGGATCGCCCGCCCCATTTTTGCGTCCCTCGAACACCTGCTCAGCTGTGGAAGACGCCTCCCACTTCGTGTTCATGTCGAGCAGGTTCACAAAGAAATCATTGGTCAACGTCCCGGGCCGCTTGGTGAAGACACCCAGTTCGGACTGCCCGGTGTTTGCACCAAGGACGCGCAGGCCGCCGACAAGCACCGTCATCTCGGGAGCGGTCAGGGTCAGCATGTGGGCCCGATCCACCAGCAGCTCCTCTGCCGATCTTTGGTGCCCAGTTCCGAGGTAGTTGCGAAATCCGTCTGCAGTGGGTTCGAGCACGGCAAAGGAGTCCACGTCGGTTTGCTCCTGCGAGGCGTCCGTGCGCCCCGGCGAGAAGGGAACCTGCAGGTCATGCCCGGCGTTCTTCGCAGCTTCTTCGACAGCCGCGCACCCGCCTAGAACGATCACGTCAGCGAGCGAGACCCTCTTCCCGTTGGACTGCGAGCTGTTGAATGCCGATTGGATCCCCTCCAGAGTCTGCAGCACCTTCCCCAGTTCGGCCGGGTTGTTCACTTCCCAGTCCTTCTGCGGCGCCAGGCGAATGCGCGCCCCGTTCGCCCCGCCGCGTTTGTCGGTGCCGCGGAAGGTGGCTGCCGACGCCCAGGCGGTCGAGACCAGTTGCGAAATGGAAAGTTCTGATGCGAGTATCGTTCCCTTCAGGTCGGCGGTATCTTGCTCTCCAATCAGTTCATGCGTGACGTCGGGGACGGGGTCCTGCCACAACTGCGGTTCGGCAGGAACCAACGGGCCGAGACACCGTGTTACGGGCCCCATGTCGCGGTGGGTCAGCTTGTACCACGCCCTGGCAAAGGCGTCTGCAAATTCCTCCGGATTCTCGTGGAAGCGCTTCGAAATCGGCCCATAAATCGGGTCCAACTTCAGTGCGAGGTCGGTTGTGAACATCATGGGGGCGTGTTTTTTCGAGGGATCGTGAGCATCCGGCACGGTGCCCTCTGCAGAGGCATCGGTGGGAGTCCACTGGGTCGCACCGCCAGGGCTCTTGACCTGCTCCCACTCGTAGCCGAACAGGTTGTCGAAGAAATTATTGTCCCACTTCACCGGGTTGGTGGTCCATGCGCCCTCCAGGCCGCTGGTGATGGTATCTCCGGCTTTGCCGCTTCCAAGGCTGTTCTTCCAGCCCAGGCTTTGCTCCTCCAGGCCGGCACCCTCGGGTTCGGGACCGAGGTACTGGTCCCCATCGGCAGCACCATGTGCTTTGCCAAAGGTGTGTCCGCCGGCAATGAGCGCAATCGTCTCCTCGTCATTCATCGCCATTCGACCGAACGTTTCTCGAATATCCCTAGCTGCAGCCAGCGGATCCGGATTGGCGTTCGGCCCCTCCGGATTCACGTAGATCAGGCCCATTTGAACGGCACCGAGAGGCTCCTCGAGTTCCCTGTCGCCGCTGTAGCGCTCGTCTTTAAGCCAGGTGGTCTCAGGCCCCCAGTAGATGTCCTCTTCGGGCTCCCAGACATCCACGCGCCCTCCGGCGAAACCGATCGTCTTGAATTCCATCGACTCCAGGGCACAGTTGCCGGCAAAGATCATCAAATCAGCCCACGAGATTTTCCGGCCGTACTTCTGCTTGATCGGCCAGAGCAACAAGCGCGCCTTGTCGAGATTCACATTGTCGGGCCAGCTGTTGAGGGGCGCAAAGCGCAGTGTGCCGGAGGCTCCGCCGCCGCGACCGTCGCCGATGCGGTACGTGCCTGCGCTGTGCCACGCCATTCGAATAAAGAGCGGCCCGTAATGGCCGTAGTCGGCCGGCCACCAGTCCTGCGACCTGGTCATCAACTCATCGATTTCCTTTTTCAGGGCATCCAGGTCAACTGTTTTGAACTCCTCGGCGTAGTTGAAATTCTCGCCCATAGGATCTGATAGAGAAGAGTTCTGGTGGAGTATTTTCAAATTTAGCTTATTCGGCCACCAGTGCTGG
>JAPYTY010000427.1 GCA_029942065.1 Acidobacteriota bacterium
TTGGAGGGCGAAGTCTCCCACAAAAACCTGCGTCCCTCTCCCCCGGTCACCTTGATCCACCCCGCCGAACTGTAGGCCAGCGCCCCGTCACTAAGCACCTGCCGGTCGATATCCACATACTGTTTCTGAGCCTGCTCCAGAGAAAGGGCTCCGGATCCCACCCGTGCGTCGTCTGTCAAGGTGGCGCCGTTCATTGCCTCACCATCAAAACCCTCAATCCCGCTCTCAAGGTTGCCATCAAAACTCCAACTCGCCACTTGCCCCAAAATCAAGGATTCCGAAGGGTCATCAGGCAAATTGTCCGTTACAGTCAGGGTGCACGCTTTACTGATCACGATCCCGCCTCTGTCAGTCACCACCACATTATAGCCGCCTGCTTGACTCGGTTGAACGTTCTTCAAGACCAGCTCCGCCTTGGTTTGACCTGGAATGTCTTGACCATTGAATTCCCACTGATAGGTCGTCTGCCCCACGGTGGAGGCGCCCACGCTGAAAAACGCGGTGGCACCGGCAAGCACCGATTGATCCTGAGGTTGATTTACGATGGTAGGAACGGGTGCGGTTGTGAACGACCACTCGCGAATGGTTTGATTGGCCGGATCAGCGGTGTCTGAATATGAAATTCGCAGTGTGTGAGATGACTCGGCATCCAAAACCTCCGAAACCTGGTGGAGGATTCGAACCAAGTTGCCGTCCTGTACGGCTTCACGAGTCAGATCTGAACCATCCAGTGCCAGGGAAATGCTATTGAGATCAACTGATGTTTTTCCAAAGGATTCATCAATCACAACTTCAATTCCGGGGAGTCGAGCCACATTGATGGCGTCCTCCTCAGGCACCATCTCCACGATGGGCGGTGTGGGAAATTTGAACTCCGGAAATTGAAATGGAATGGCATAAAGACGGAATACTTCACTTGGTGATAACGCCTCGGAAAAAAGCGCCAATTCATCAATCTGTCCCTTGAAGACATGGGTGCCCGGCCCACGACGATCCGCACCCACGTATGAAAACGTGTCTGGATTCACATCCTCAGCCACCTTATCCAAGGTCGCTGCCAAACGTCCGTTCAAGTAGAAAAAAATCTGTTTTTTGAGCGTGTCGCGCACGAACACCATGTGCTCCCACTCCCCGGTCCGCATGTCATACTGATCTATTTTCCAATCGAGACTTCCGTTGTTCCACCAAATGCGTGGGTGCCCCGAAGTATGGATTTCCCAGTTGATGTTTTTAGCAACGTTGTAATTGCCCAAAATGACCCCCACACGCTGGCTGGCTGGAAAGTCAGGGGCGATTTTTATCCAACAGGCAAAAGTGTTGGGGATGTCCGGCCAAGGCTTGCCCAGTTCAATGTAATTCAAATCGCCGGAACCAAGCTCAATGTTGAAATCGATCCCTCCATCGAGGATGCCCTCTATCGAGCGATCGCCTGCATTTTCGGCCAAGTGCAAAACACCATGATTTTCGCTATTGGATCGATCCGACACAACACCATCATGAACTGCTGTTGACTCCTCGAACGGCATGTAGAAAATGGCCATCTCTGCGGGATTCAAAGGCGGCAAATGATAGGGGGCCATCGTGAAAGACCACAAAGTTGAGTTTACCTGGTTGCCATTGGCGGGGTCTGAAAATCGAAATTCCACAGTAAACCCAACTCCAGGCTCCAGCAGGCCTGGATCATAGGTGACCCGCTTCCTGCCTTTGCTGAGGTTCTGAATATCCGGAACGACCGGTTCCCCGTTAAGAATCAATTTAATCGACTCTTCGGGAACCGGTTGATCGCCGTCAGCCAAAACAATCTCGATCGGAATCTCCGGAAACACCAGAGGGTCGCCGGGTGCCGGAGAAACTGACTCAACCGCCGCAATGACTTGAACGTCTGTTTGAATGCCGCCAGCAGTGGGACCTCCAAGGGCAGCGACGTAACCAACGGACAGGACTTGATCATGGAATTGAATGCTCGCCACATAACCAATCTCTGATCGGCCACCATCATCGGTGAACAACAGCACCGAATCATCTCCATACGCACTGGTCTGATCCAGAATCGCCCAGCGACCATCGAGCTGTCCCAAAACCGGATCAACCGGAAGAATCTCTTCACCGATTTTTTTACCGTCTATGTATTTCTTCATGATCGGAGGTTCGACGGCCTGATCGACGGTGACCACCAAACGATGCCACGTGTTGGGTTCAATCACCCCGTGCCCCTCTAATGCACCAACGCCGTTGTTCGCGGTAATTGAAAGCTCGGCTCCGTTTCCGTTATTAAACGGATCGTCGATCTGAAGGATGGCCCTGGCCTTCCCCGATGATTCAACCGG
>JAPYTY010000428.1 GCA_029942065.1 Acidobacteriota bacterium
ATACCAGGGCAACCAAGGTCAAGAGCTGAAAAAAACTTTCTGTACCGGGGGAAAAGACCGTGATATTGCCAATCACGACGCTCACAAGGGAGGCTGCCAGAATACCCGCCAGAGATCCCAGTGTCGCTCCAATCAGAACTCTTGATGAGTGATGTCGTGCTCTGACTTCAAACACAATGATGGCGATTGCCAGAAAACTGCCGACCAGCAGAGCAAGTTCGGAAGAGAGGTTAAAGGGTTTTAAAGAGAAGGCGGCCCCGATGAGCAGGATGGAAAAAATCGCGCGGTACAGCCACAACCCCATAGTGGACCCCCGTGTAAGTTATTGACCAACCAATTGTATCCTGTCCACAGCCCAGAGTCCAGGTGGGAGGAAAATCGTGCTTCGCACCCAGAGAAACTCCTCGCTAACGCTCGGAGCGGAAAATATTTCGGTGTTGAAACTTGGACCGGATTCGGATTCAGGAATTCGGATTTCGGATTTCATTCCAGGGTTCAGCCGTCCTGTGTTGCCGTCGTGCTCCGGAATCGGCGCACTGAGGCGTCTCCCACATTCCGGACACGTGAAACGTGGAACGTGGAACCTGGAACGCGCGGGTCGAAGACCAGCGCTCTCACACGTACACTCTCTCCACTCGATCGCTGATCGAGGTGAGAACCTCATAGGGGATAGTTCCCAGGGCTTTGGCCCAGCCCGTGACTGACAACGGGGAATTCTGGGTATTCTCCAGGAGAACCACTTCTTCACCCACTGCGGCGTCGGAAATTCCGGTCAGGTCGACGCTGATCATATCCATGTTCACCAGACCCACCACCGGGACCAGTTGATCTCGAAACCGGACCTGCCCCCGGTGGGAGAGTAGTCGGTTGTAGCCATCGGCGTATCCCACCGGGAGAATTCCGATCACACTGTCCCGGGAGGTCACGAAGGTGCGACCGTAACCGATGGACTGTCCTTTGGCGACCTTCTGCAGTGCCAGTACACGAGTCTTCCAACAAAGGATCGGTTGGACCCAATCCAGGGATGGGATGGGTGAAATACCGTACAACAATAGACCCAGGCGAACGGCATCCAGATGGGCTTCCGGGAACTGGAGACCCGCGCTATTGCTGATGTGTCTGGGATAGGGGAGGTTGGCTGTTGCTTTCTCAAAGCGGTCCAATTGCACGCGCGTGAAATCGGGATCGTCGTCCGAGCTTGCGAAATGGGAGTACAAACCGGTGACCTCGGCCTGAAGTTCCTGGATCTGCATCCGGGCCTGCTTCCAGGAGATGCCCAGACGGGTCATTCCGGTATTGATTTTGACCTCGACCTTGATATTTTCCGGCAGGCGTTGAAGGTCGTGCAGAGCAGCTGTCAGATTGTGCTTCCGAAAGGCCTCTTCTTCCCCTTCGAGACAACCCTGTAAGACCAGGATCTTCTCTTCAGGAACGGACTGCCTGAGATCGACTGCCTCGTCCAGGGTGGCCACGGCGAAGTCGAGGATACCGCAATCGAGCAGATTTCTGGCCACGGATTCAACACCATGTCCATAGGCATTCGCCTTGACTACGGCAATGATGCGTGTTGAGGAGGAAAGATGTTTTTGAATGGCTGCAACGTTTTTCCGGAGTCGGGATAGCGATACCTCAACCCAAGAATGCTTCATTCCAGTTCACGAGCTAGATTCTCGAACTTGGTCCACTGCTCAATGAAGGCCAGTTTGACCACTCCAGTGGGTCCGTTGCGTTGTTTTCCGATTATGAGCTGGACAACTCCCTGCTCCTCGAGGTCCTCTTCTTTCTGGTACAAGTCTTCACGGTAGATGAAGAGTACTAGATCGGCGTCTTGCTCGATCGATCCCGATTCGCGCAAATCTGAAAGTTGAGGACGATGGTCGCCGCGTCTCTGCTCAGGGGCTCGGCTGAGCTGGGAAACGGCGATAAGTGGAACCTGAAGTTCCTTGGCCATTGCCTTGAGAGCGCGGCTGATGGCGGAAATCTCCTGCTGGCGGTTTTCGTAACGGACCCGGGTTCCCGTTGATGTGCCGGACATCAGCTGAAGGTAATCGACGATAAGCAGGTCCAACCCATGCTCAGCCTTGAGACGGCGAGCCTTGGACCGCATTTCCACAATGGATATGCCCGGCGTATCATCGACAAAGATTGTAGCTCTCGCGAGTTTGCTCATGGTTTTGGCCAGCCGGTTCCAGTCTTCCTTGGATAGATAGCCGCTCCGAACTTTATGGCTGTCCACCCGCGCTTCGGCACACAACATGCGGGTCACCAGTTGTTGTGACGCCATTTCCAAGCTGAATATGCCGATCACCTTCTCATTTTGA
>JAPYTY010000429.1 GCA_029942065.1 Acidobacteriota bacterium
CCCACATCCAGCTCGAGCACCCGGTTTTTTTTCACGACAAACGGGTTGAGATGGCCGGCATTGACGTAGCGGAGAACACCTCTTTTTTGAAGTTCGCCATAGAAGGCGGAGATGAACTGGTTTTCCTGTGAGGAGCGATACATGCGCCGATTCATCTTGGTGAAAAGCAGGGAAGTCGTGTCTCTTTCATAATACGACTGGAAGGAAATTCCCATGTAAAGCGCGGTATTGAAGTCACGGATCAGCATGGCGGCCGCCAGGGCGTGACCCGAGGCATCGGCGACGGCCACCCCCATTTTGTCCTTGAGGTCAAAGCGTCCTTCCAGATCGATGAAATCGAAGTAGTCTCCACCGGCCACCGCCGTGGGTACCGTCTTCCCGTGCATATCATAATCCCCGAAGGCTTCGGCCCGATCCGGATCTGGCATGATGCGACGCTGCATTGCCGCCACCAGAATAAACTCCTCCTCCAGTTCCTCGAGCGGCATGCCCAGAAGAGTGGCTTTCGCTTTTGCCGATTGCTTTTTTGACATGGATTATCCGCAAGACTATAGCAGACAAGAAGAAGTGCCGGGGCGCACGGCCGTGCGCCCACAGGTCAGGTGGCCGGCTCTTGTAGCGGCCGAGGTGCATCCGACATTCCGGAGAGTTTGTGCGTGCTGGGCGAAAATTCGAAAGGGCGCGGAAAAAGAAAAGCTAGTTCACATTGTTGGATGTCCTTGGGTCACCTCAAATAATTAATTCAATAAGGGTTGCGATCATTTCCGCGCTACCGACGACCCCGCGGGTTTTTTTTTGAGTGGTGCAGGTGCCGGCGAATGAACATTGACTCAATGCCGATCCGCAGTTGAACTAAAAATCCTTGGGTTCAGCACACTGGGGGCGTATAGTTACAGTTATATTTCAGACGAAGATTGGTGCCTTTTTGTTGTTTTAGTCACGGTTAGGGTCCAGAATAAGAAAACCTGAAAAAATATTTTAAAAGAGTCGAAGTTGATTTGTTTTTTTAAGCAAGTGAGGTAATCGAATGACTCGAAACACTATCAGCTTGATGTTTGTATTGCTTTTAGTTTCCGGAGTGGTCTGGGCTCAGGTCACCACCGGAACCATCTCCGGAACGGTCAGTGATGAAACCGGCGGTGTTCTACCCGGCGTCGAGGTGATCGTTACTAACATCGATACCGGAGTGGAACGGGCCGTGGTGACCGGCGATGAAGGTCGCTACAACGCTCCTAGCCTGAGTCTTGGAGCCTATGAGGTATCGGCTGGATTGGCCGGATTTCAGACGGGTGTTCGTTCGGGAATCACGCTCAATGTAGGGGCGGAAGCGGTCATCGATATCCGCTTGAGCATCGGATCCATTTCAGAGCGGGTGGTGGTTGAAGGCGAGGCCCCTCTGGTGGAATCGACTTCCTCTACCATTACCAACCTGGTGGATGACAAGAAGATCCGCGATCTGCCGCTGAACGGTCGCAGCTTCACCCAACTGGCTGCCTTGCAGGCAGGTGTCGCTGTGCCCCGCCATTTCGAAAATGTCCAGCCGGGCAATGAAGGGGACAAACTCTCCATTGGAGGAACTCGAATCACACAGACTGCCTTTCTGATGGATGGGACGGACATCCGCAATCATTTCGGGACCACCCCGGGAAGCGTGGCGGGTGTGCTGTTGGGCGTGGACACGGTAAGGGAGTTCTCGGTCGTGACCACAGGGGCCAGCGCCGAGTACGGCATCTTCACGGGCGGCGTTATCAATGCCGTCTCCCGCTCCGGAACTAATGAGCTGCACGGTTCCATTTTTGAATTTCACCGAAACAGCGCTCTGGATGCTCGCAACTTCTTTGACCGGGATCCGAACAACCCATTAGAGCGTTCCAAACCTCCTCACTTTATTCGAAACCAATTCGGTTTTACGGTGGGCGGACCCATTGTCGAGGACAGGACTTTCATCTTTGGTAGCTATGAGGGTTTGCGTGACCGACTGACCATCACACGGACAGCTCGGGTGCCCACAGAAAACGGACGTAACGGAAACTTCCCCAACGGAACCTTTAACTTCCTCACCAGAAGCTTTACCACCCAGATTCCCGTCTCTCCGGATGCCTTACCGTTTTTCGAGGCCTATCCGCTGCCCAACGACCAGATTTTTCCGGATGATGAAACCGGATTTTTCGTTTTTGGGGATGCCGTTCCCACAAATGAAGATTTTTTCATGGTCAAGATCGACCACAATTTCACCGACAATCATTCTTTTTTCGTCCGGTATACGATGGATGACTCTGAAAAGAACCCTTTTCTTTACAGCGGCATCGGACCTACGGGA
>JAPYTY010000430.1 GCA_029942065.1 Acidobacteriota bacterium
GGAATGCTCAAGGCCACGGGGCATGTCAATGCCTACTTCCCGCTCTTGATCCCACTCCATTTCATGGAGAAGGAAGCCGAACATGTGAAGGGTTTCGCCAAGGAATGTGCCGTGGTGACCCACCATCGGCTGACGGTTGACGAGAGCGGAAGGTTGAAGCCGGATGGACAGCTGGAAGAACCCTACATCATTCGTCCCACCAGCGAGACCGTCATCGGAGATGCCTTCTCCCGATGGGTCCAATCCTACCGAGATCTTCCGGTTCTGGTGAACCAGTGGGCCAACGTTATGAGATGGGAACTGCGTCCTCGCCTGTTCCTGCGCACCAGTGAGTTCCTGTGGCAGGAGGGTCATACTGCCCATGCGACTCCTGAGGAAGGTGTCGAAGAGACACTCAAGGTGCTCGATCTGTACACAGACCTGGCTGAGAAGAATCTGGCAATGCCGGTTATCAAGGGTCCCAAAACACCGGGGGAGCGATTCCCGGGTGCGGTGGAGACCTACACCATCGAGGCCATGATGCAGGACGGAAGGGCGCTTCAGGCGGGAACCTCTCATTTCCTGGGGCAGAACTTTGCCAAGGCGATGGGCATCAGTTTTCAGAACCAGGAAGGTCAGCAGGCGTTGGCGTGGACCACCTCGTGGGGGGTCTCGACCCGGCTGATCGGCGGCCTGATCATGACTCACAGTGACGACGATGGGCTGGTGCTCCCTCCCAGGGTGGCGCCGACTCAAATCATGCTTCTTCCAATCTTCCACGACCCCGACAAGAAGGATGAGGTGAGGGCCCATGCAGACCGGTTGCTTCAGGAGCTCAGGGGATTGAACTGCGACGGCGAACCCCTACGGGTTGAACTGGATGATAGTGATCGCAGGGGAGGCGAGAAGGTCTGGTATCACATAAAACGAGGGGTTCCGGTTCGGGTGGAAATCGGCCCCAAGGAAGTGGAAGCGGACTCTGTTTTTGTGGGACGTCGCGATAAGGCACACCGGGATCGAGCCACCTTGTCTCGAGCGGATTTTGTCCAGAACGCATCCAGAATGCTCTCGGAAATTCAGGAAAACCTTTTGAAAAAGGCGAAGACTCTCCGGAAGGAAAGTACGGTCACGATCGATTCGCTCGATGACTTCAGAGATTTCTTTACACAGACCCACGATGATGCACGGGTCACCGGAGGGGGATTTGGGCTGGCTCACTGGAACGATGCGGCCGAGGGAAATGAGGTTCTGGCTGAACTCAAGGTCACTCCCCGCTGTGTCTCGCTTGATGGAGATCAGGAACCGGGTGAATGTATTTTTACGGGAAAGCCGTCCAGGCAACGCGTCGTGTTTGCCAAGTCCTATTAGTTGTGATGACCCAGGTTACTTGTAAGTTCAACATCGGTCAGCTGATTCACCACAGGCTCTTTGAGTATCGCGGGGTCATCGTGGATGTGGATGGCACCTTCCAGGGAACTGAAGAATGGTATGAGCAGATGGCCAAGAGCCGGCCGTCCAGAGATGAGCCCTGGTATCATGTCCTGGTCCATGACGCGCAGCATATGACCTACGTGGCGGAAAGAAACCTCGAGTCGGACCAGCTGAACGATCCCATCAACCATCCCCTGCTGGACCACTTTTTCAGCGACTTTCGAGATGGGCGCTACTTCCGCCTCCTGAATTGAGCGATCCTTTAATCGGTGCTGGCTATCCCAGAACCGGCCTCTTTTGACCATGCCCCAGGGCCATCAGGAAGATCGCACTTTTGCCTTGGGCATGAGGGGAAAAAAACTCCACCACATCATCGTCATAAAAGGTCAGCCCGGTGGCTCCCAGTCGTTGGGCATAGGCGGCCAGGTAGAGTTTCCCTCCCAGAATTCCTGCCTCCAGCTGCACGGCTCGATATCCCCGATTTCCAAAGCGCTCCAGGATGGAATGAAGATCGGCCAGGAAGAAGATGTCGACACTGGCATCTGCCGGAAGTTCCTGTCCCAGCCCCAGGTGTCCGGCCTCGTTTCTGAAATCTCCTGCCTTGAGCAGTTCCAACTCTCCGTCTGGGCGATGAAAGAAGTAGGCGCCCGAAGGCAATCCTTCGACTGCATGAACAATCAGATACCAGTGATTAAAAGACGCCCCGAAGGGTTGCAAAAAGTCAGCCTCGATGCCGGGTGCGGAGCAGGAGAGCAGGGTGGAGAGTTGCTGAAATGAGATTGTTTTCCGTTTGAACTGGCGGCTGGATCCCCTGCGGCGCACTACCGTCTCGAGCGAATCAACGTTCGCATCGGCCCTAGGATCCAGTGGCCGAACAGGACCCTGAGAAGTCAGGACCT
>JAPYTY010000431.1 GCA_029942065.1 Acidobacteriota bacterium
GAGTCAAGCCGTTTTCCTGCATCGCTTTCAGATGGGCGCCGCGGGCAATCAGCGTGATTTCATTTCCGGAGAGAGCCAGTTCGGCTCCCAGATAGCCACCGATGGCGCCGGCACCGTAAATACAAATGTTCATGCCAAAAATTTTCCCCGGTTCAGGTCAGACCGAGCTTTTCAGCCAGGCCAATCCGCTGCATTTTTCCGGTCGGCCCTTTTGGAATTTCCTCGAGGATGATTATCTTTCGGGGAACCTTGAAGTCAGCCAGTCGCTGGGAGGCAAACTCGCGAATCTCACCCTCGCTGGTTTCTGCCCCTTCCTTCAAGACGATGGCCGCCGCTACCTCCTCGCCCAGTTTTTGATGGGGTAGGGCGAAGGTAACCGTTTGTGCCACTGCGGGATGAGTGATCAGGACCTCATCGATTTCAAGCGGAGAGACCTTTTCACCTCCCCGGTTGATGATCTCCTTGAGGCGGCCGGTCAGGCGCAGGTAGCCCTCTTGATCGAGCACCCCTTGATCGCCGGTACGAAACCAACCATCGATAAAGGCGCCGGCGTTGGCGTCGGCGTTGTTTTGATAGCCGTCGGTCACGCTGGGTCCCCGGATGACGACTTCACCGGTACTTCCCGGGGGGAGATGGCGTCCGGCCGGGTCCATGATGGAGATCTCCACCCCGGTTGGAAGACCCACTGCACCGGGTTTTCGAACTGCCGGAGGAAGGGGATTGCTGGCCATTTGATGAGAGGCCTCGGTCATTCCATAGGCTTCAATCAGAGGTGCACCAAAGGTCTCTTCCAGTTCTTTCATGACCGGGGTCGGCATGGAGGCAGAGGAGGAGCGCAAAAAGCGCAATCGGGTGGAAGCTATGAACTCCCGGTTGCGAGCGGCCCGTCCCAGGATGGCCTGGTGCATGGTGGGTACGGCCGTGTACCAGGAAGGTTGAGCTTCCTTCATCGAGGCAAAGAACTTGAGGGCGTTGAACCCCGGCGTGCAGAAGACGGAAGCACCTGCCGCCAGTGAGCTCAACACCGCGGCTATCAGGCCGTGAATGTGAAAAAGCGGCATGACGTTCAGACAGCGATCCTCGGGGACGAGGGCCAGACCCTGGAGGATGTGCCGGGCAGAGGAGCAAAGATTGCGATGACTTAAAGGGACGATCTTGGGCCGCGCCGTGGTTCCCGAGGTGTGAAGAACCAGGGCAATATCCTCCGATACCGCAACCCCTCCCAGGGAAGGCCCGGATGCCACGGGTTTTCCCACCAGATCGAACTCGATGGTGCGGGGGTCGGAACCGGTCTTCAGCCGAGCCACAGGAATGCCCAGTTTTTCTGCTGCCGAAAGGGCCGGCGTCCGGCTCCCTTCCTCCACTACCAGCAGGCGGGTCTCCAGATCCGAGAGGTAAAAGTCAAACTCCTCCTCCCGATAGCCCGGGTTCAAGGGTGCGGTGGTCGCCCCGGAGGCGATGGCCACAAAGGCCGCTGCCATCTCGGGCCCATTGGGTAGAACGATGGCCACCGGGTCATTGCGACCGACGCCAAGCCGGTTGAGCTGGCTGATGGTTTTTTCGATCTGCCCCTGCAGGTCTGAATAGTTCAGGGGTTGGCGGTCCGTGCCGGTGATGGCAACGGCCTCATTTTCTCCATTTCCCAGCAGGTCGAGCACTCTTTGATGATCTGGCATGGTTCTGCGTCAGTATAACCCACGGAGTCGGTTCCGGCGTCTGACAGCCCTAAGCAGGGGCACGCGGCCGTGTAGTAGGTACACCACCAAGACACCAA
This sequence comes from Acidobacteriota bacterium, assembly GCA_029942065.1. Classification (GTDB taxonomy): domain Bacteria; phylum Acidobacteriota; class UBA6911; order RPQK01; family JADFOI01; genus JAPYTY01. The sequence continues at coordinate 1,775 of JAPYTY010000431.1, forward strand.
TAAGGATTTCACCACAGAGACACAGAGAAGAACATTTCCCATCTTTTTTCCCTTACAGATTCAGCCGACTAGATCGTGTAGCGGCCGCTCTGTGAGTGGTAATCCGGAGTCGGCGCGCTGGGGTGGCGCCTCCCACACTCCTGGAGTTCCTCCTGAACGGAATTGGAATGGTAGGGGCGCACTGAGTGCGCCCACAGCAGGAACTGTGAAGCCAAGACGGGCGCACGGCCCTGCGCCCCTACTAGCCATTTCATTTAAGGAGACAGTTCGGGGAATGGGGTCGTTGAAGATTCCGGAATGTGGGAGGCGCCTCGGCCGCTGGTCTTCGACCAGCGCGTTCCACGTTCCAGCTTCCACGTTTCACGAAAGAAAGAACAAAGTCCCGCGCCGATTCTGGACGAGGGCACGAAGGCACCCACGCACGAAACTATCCCTCTTCCAATCGCTTGGTGAAGTAGGCCTGGGAGAGTAGGAACAGGGCCAGGAAGCCGGCTGAAATGAACAGATCGAATCCAACGAACCCCAGGG
>JAPYTY010000432.1 GCA_029942065.1 Acidobacteriota bacterium
ATGCTCACCACCTTGCCGTTGATCAAAATGGTATCGGCATAGCCATAGCTGGCAACCTCGGGAGGCACCTGGGCCACAAGGCTGGCTACCAGAAAGGTCAAAACAACGGCCAGACTCGAAACGAAATGTTTGGATTGCATGGGCACCTCCAATTTCTTTACCACAAAGGCTCAAGAGATTTTTGCCACAAAGGCTCAAAGGCACAAAGCAGACAAATTGAAAACATAAGGGCACCCGATCGGGTGCCCTTATGTTTTCAATTTCTGTGTGTCTTTGTACCTCTGTGATTAGAAAAAGAAAAAAAGTTCTTTGTGTCTTTGTGGTTCGTTTTTCTTGGTGCCTTGGAGGTTACCGCGGCCTAGCCAGGTCGATTTGCTTGAGTTGCTCCAGTTCCTGCTGGAGGAGCCCGATCTGATCCTCGCTATTCTCCAGGCCGGCCTTCAACTCCAGGAGGGTGCGGACCTGTGCCGAGTAGGGGCTCTCAGCGAACTCCTCCAACAGGGTCCGGAACAGCCCGTCCGCCCGCGCCGGGTCGTGCACCGGACTGTCCGGAAAAGAGTAAATCAAGGCCAGATGGAACAGAGCGCCTTCCCGATTCGTCGCTTCCGAGTCTCCTCGCAGATAGAGCTCATACAAGCGGGCGGCGCCGCTTAAATCCTTTTGCTGAAACCGCTGCTCGCCTTCCTGAAAGTAATCGGGCGCGGATGGTACCGGCACGGAAACGGGCGTTTTTTGACAGCCACCCACTGCCGCCACCAGCAGCATCATGATTCCCCACCGGTACCATCCTTGATTTTTCATGGCCTTGTGGGTAGCAGCACTTTAAAGGTGCTCCCACCTTTTTTACCATCCTCCACCCAAAGGACTCCCTTGTGCCCCTGGACAATACTGCGGGAGATAGCCAGACCCAGACCCACGCCCCCTCTTCCCTGCTCGACCTGGTGAAATCTCTCAAAAATCTTTTTCTTGTGCGAATCGGGCACGCCCGGACCATCATCCGAGACGGCCAGCTGGATCATGCGGGTTGCGGAAACAGAAGGAATCCTCTGCTCGACCGGGGACCGCAGTTCCTCGGGAATCTCCCCTACCGGACCTACCTGGACGGTGATGGTCCCCCCTTCCGGGGAGACCTTTATGGCGTTCCCCAGAAGGTTCACCACGACCCGGTAGATACAATCCTGGTCACACTCGATCATCACCGGCTGCTGCTCGATTCGGGTGGTGAGCTGGATCTCCTGTTCATCCAACTGCAACTGGAACTCCTGGACCGCACCTTTGATCAGGGCCGCCAGGTCACACTTCTTGAAATGGTACTCCATCATCCCCGCCTCGATGCGAGACATGTCCAGAAGATTTCCGATCATGGAGGAGAGCCGGCGGGTGCTTTGCAGGTTCAGCTGGAGCAGTTTCTTCTGATCCCCGCTGAGGGAACCCGGGACTTCCTCGAGCAGCAGAGCGATGGTCGCATGAATGGACCCGAGGGGACTCTTCAATTCGTGGGAAACGTGGGTGATGAAGTCCTTCTTCATCTGGTCCAGTTCCCCCAGTTGCCGGGCCATGCGGTTGAAATCTCCGGCCAGTTCAGCAAATTCGTCGCTTCCACCCGCATCCAGCCGATGATCGAACTTTCCCCGGGCCAGGGCCCGGGTTCCCCGGGTCAGCTGGCTCAACCGGCCGGAGACCGATCGCACGATCATCACTGAAATGAGAAGGCTGGCTCCCACCGTGACCGCCGCCACAACCAGGGAAATCCGTTCGGCCCTCCCGCCCACTCGGGTGGCCTCCCGGACCTGTACGGTAATGGATTGCTCGATCGCCTCGAACACCCTTTCGGTTTGACTGCTCAAGCGCTCCAGCTGATCCAGCCTGAGGTTGAGCACCTCCTCCCCATCCTCCCGGGAAACCCTCACCCCCTGGTATGGTTCCCAGATTTGAACCAGTCCCAGGACCTCGACCCCCTGGTCGGGTCCGAGAGGCAGTTCCCTTATCCTACCGAGATCCCGAGCAAAGAGATCCTCCATGGTTTCTGCCTGCTCCAGGTAGTCAGGATCCCGGGTGACCAGGAACTTGCGGGTGAATTCCTCGATGGTGTCCAGTCTCTGAAGTAATTGATCGGAAAGGTTGGCTGCCTCGAAACTCACTTCGGACAAGCTCCGATTGACCGACTGCATCTGGTAAATAATAGAGCTTTGATAAAGGAGCATCGCGAACATGGAGGCGATGACCAGGGCGTATCCGGCACCGATTTTTACAGCAAACTTCATGGGTTTACATTAGGGTGTCTCGCATCGAGGGATCTGG
>JAPYTY010000433.1 GCA_029942065.1 Acidobacteriota bacterium
TAAAAAGGACCGCTACCGTGAGAGGAATATAGGGAGAGGTTCCGGGACCGGCCACCCCTCCCAGGGCGGAGGAGAAGAAATTCCCCAGGCCCACTTCAGGACTGGCCAAGGCACTTCCAATCCCCAATGCCCCGGCAATCAGGGCCAAAGTCCCCCATTCGACACCCTCGCTGGCCTGATTCCAGGTCAGTGGAAATTTCCTGTTCTTCCAATCAGTCGGAATCATGAACATGGCCGAAGCCACGATCAGAGCCACCACCGAAACATTCAGATGACCCCGAATCCAGAGGGTCACCGCATGGTCCCCTCCAAAGATGAGATTTGCGAAGTCGGGCAGCAGCCAAAAAGTGATGGCGCTGAGCATCCCCAGACCGGCAATCTTCTCCCCTCGAGACATGGGTCCCATCTTGCGGCGCTCTTCTTGGACGATGCTTGGATCAATTTTCACCTTGCCGAACTCGTCCTTCAGGGAAAACCGAACCACCGTCAGCATAACGATGATCGAAACGATACCAATCGGAACGCCCACCATCATCCACTGGCCGAATCCGATCTGATAGTCGAGCATATCGCTGATCATGCCGATTCCGATGAGATTGGGAGGAGTGCCGGGCGGCGTCATCATACCCCCGAAAAGAGCTGCCCAGGCGGTGGTGAGAATGAACATCTCACCGTAGCGGCTGCCGGGCGAGATGTCGAGCGCCTTGAGCAGACCCATTCCGATGGCCATAAAGATAACGGTCGTCACCGTATCGGAGGCCACGGCACTCAGCATGGCCGCTGCAATGAGGTACATGGCTATCAGTCGCCACGGGTTGCCGCCAATGAAGTTGAAGGAAATCATCCGGTAGGCGAAGCGACGGTTGAGGCCGTTCACCGTCATGGCATGAGCGATGATGAAGGCACCAATCAAAAATAAAATGACCCAGTGACCCATCGAGGAAAAGGCTCGTGTCACCGGGAAAATGCCGCACAGGGCCAACAGCGCCAGGCCCAGGAACCCCGTCATCGGAATCGGGATGGGCTCGGTCATCCACCAAAGAACCACCCAGGTGAAGACTCCCAAGGTCAACATCCCGGTGGAGGTGACATCGGGGAGAGGCGGGAGAAAGGCAATGATCAGGAAGGCCAGCGGTCCCAGAAACAGGCCGACGCTGCGGCGGATCTCCTCGAAGCGCACTTCAGCCGGAGTGAGCTGTTTTTTGACATCTGAAAAATCTTGCCATCCCATAGCCGCACAATGGTAAAGGATTAGTCTGCCACGATCAAATAAGAAGGAGACGGGAGAAGCATGCTCCGCGTGGAGAACGGTCCCATTTTTAATTTCGGACCGGTTTCGGATTTGGGATTTCGGATTTCAGATTTTCTGGGAAGTCGTAGCGGCCCTCCGGAATCGGCGCCCTGAGGCGCCTCCCACACTCCGGACACGTGAAACTTGAAACATGAAACCTGAAATGCGCTGGTCGAAGACCAGCGGCTTGTCAGCTATTCAACTCCTCACACAATTCCTTCACGCCGCTGATATCCAGGGCATCCTCTCCCGAATCGATGCGGCGAATGGCGCCCTCCCTATCGATGACAAACGTCACCCTCCAGGCCACCCCCGCCTTCTCATCCAGCACTCCGTACATGTGGGAGACCTCCTTGGCAAAGTCGCTGAGCAGGGTGAACTGCGCCTGCGTCTCCTCGGCGAACTTCTTCTGGGTTGGCCAGGCATCGACGCTCACCGCCAGAATTTCCGTGTCGTTCTCCTGAAAAATTTTGATATCAGACTGATACCCTTTCAGTTCTCGGGTTCAGCCTCCGGTGAAGGCCAGCACGTAAAAGGCCAGCACCACATTTTTCTTTCCGTGAAATTCGCTGAGCCGAACCGAGGCCCCATGTTGATCCTTCAATTCGAAATCAGGCGCCGGGTCCCCGGCCTTCAAAGAACGGCTAACTTCCATAGTAGCTATTGTAACCACCCTTGGGGCGCGGTGCAGTTTTTTCTTTCGGCCTGCACCTCTCCTGTCCAATGCAACGGATCAGGGGGAGCCTTGGGCCTTGCCTTCACCCTCTTTTGGAGGAAAAGGAGAGTCTCGAATTTGCCTTTCACTGATTGAAGGATCGTCTGATCAGACCGACCCTATTGTCTGGCTTTGTTGGATAATCATATTTGAAGGATCACGACTCCAGTGGACAATAAAAACCAGCCTCCCCTATTTGACTTTCAGCAACTCGCCAGTAAATCCAGAGACATGATTACCTGACCTTGCCCCCTAAAACGAGTCCAGGTTGAATGTTAGGATTTTCGATTTAGG
>JAPYTY010000434.1 GCA_029942065.1 Acidobacteriota bacterium
GTCAACGTGGTTCTGCTCTCCCGGTGGTTCGTGGCCAAACGAGGCCGGGTGGTGGGTCTTCTGGTGGCCAGCTCCAGTCTGGCGGGGTTTGTGCTTCCCCAGTTCATCTCCCCTTTGGTGAACCACCCCGAGTGGGGCTGGCGCTGGGGATTCGGCTTGCTGTCTCTGCTGTTTTGCATCATCCCATTGACTCTGGGCTGGACGGTCATCAAGGAGTCGCCTGCCGAGGTGAATCAACATCCGGACGGATCTGACCAGCCTTCACCAGAAACGAGTTCCGGCGTCATGACAGGCCTGACCGTGTCCCAGGCGATTCGTACCCGCACCCTCTGGTGCCTGGCCGTGGGGTCGGCTTGCCTGTGGTTTTCAATCGTGGCCCTCAACAGTCAAGCCACCATCTTTTTCGAACAGGAGGTGGGACTGACTCCCCAGTGGGCGACCCGTCTCTATTCGCTCCTTTTTGCCTGCAGCGTGGCAGGCAAGTTTCTGTTCGGCTACCTGAGCGACTCCATGGCCAAGCACAGGGTAATGCTCATGACCACCCTGATTCTGCTGGCCGGCTGCCTGCTGCTGTTTCGACCCGGCAGCGGGGACCAGATCATCGAGTTGACCCGCAGCGTACCCCAGCTGGTGCTGTTTGCCCTGGTGTGGGGCCTGGGCTTTGGCGGCAGCTTCACCATGATCCAGCTAACGGCCGTCGAGAGCTTCGGTCCCAGATCGCTGGGCAAGCTCCTGGGCATCATCGTTTTCGTCGATTCCATCGCAGCCAGCCTTGGAACCCTGGTGATCAGCCAGATTAAGACCAGTACCGGAAGTTACCTGGTTCCCTTTCTGATGCTGGCCGGCATCGCCGTGGTGGCGGTCATCAACGTCTTGCTGATTCGACCGCCGGCCTATGAGAAGTAGAAGGGTTCGATCATGCTGAAAATGAAGTTTCTCAACCAGATCGTCCGGTTGCTGGACAAAACAAGAAACAAGCTGACCCCGCCGCCGGTGCGCCTCCGGGAGCTGGCGTTTTCCTACTTTCAGGCCCAGGTGGTTCATGCCGTCGCCTTTCTGGAGATCCCCGAACACACGGCTGATGCTCCGAAGACCCTGGAGGAACTGGCCACCCTGACCCAGGCCGACCCGGATGCCCTGGGTCGCCTGCTTCGGGTCAGCAGCCTGTTCGGACTCACCCGGGAGGTCGGCGCCCGGCGCTACTCGTGTACCCCGGTGGGCCAGCTGTTGCGTCGGGGCATCCCAAATTCGATGTACTCCCTGGCGGTCTCCTCGGGCCGGGAGTGGTATGGCGCCATGAACCATTTGCCGGAGGCGATTCGCACCGGCCGCTGTACCTTCGCGGACCACTATGGAGTTCCCTTTTTCCAGTACATGGCCGAAAATCCCGATTCCGCCGGTGTCTACAACGACAGCATGACAGCGCTCAGCCGCAGAGAAGTTCCCGCCATCCTTGCGGAATACGATTTTTCTTCCCGCAAGCACATTGTCGACGTGGCGGGGGGTCTGGGCCATTGCATCCACTCCATACTCGAGAAGCACCCTCATCTGGAAGGCACCCTTTTTGATCAGGAGTCGGTCATCGCCAAGGCCCGAACCAATACCGATCTAGCGGCACGCTGCAACTTCGCCACCGGAAACTTCTTCGAAGAGATTCCTGCAGGAGGGGACACCTATGTGATGCAGCGTGCCCTGCACAACTGGAACGACGAGGAGGCGCTGAAGATCCTCAAGAACTTTCGCCGGGCCCTGCCCGATGACGGCCTCCTGCTGCTGTTCGAGACCGCGATCAGAGAAAACGAAATCGACAGCGGCCGGCTCAATTCGGATCTGTTGATGCTGTGTATGATGGACGGCAGGGAACGCGACCGGGACCAATTCCGAGAACTGCTGAAAGCGGCAGGATTGGAACTGAAGCGCATTATTCCCACGCGCTCGATTTCGAGCATCATTGAAGCCGTGGGCGTTTGACCTTGGATCCGCAGCCGATTAACATATTCGGTTAAACTAGGAGGCTAATTCATGAGTTCACATCCCCATGAAATGCTGCAAGACTTTGACCACGATGAGAAAGCCTTACAGGACTTCGTAGTTTCGTTTCGAGCCCACCTAGCCGGGAAGATCCGACCTGGTCTGCGTGCGGTCTACGAAAAAAGAGTCAAACCGGCTTTCGAGAAGAAATACAATCAAGAACCGGCAGACAAGAACGAAGTGGGCCAGGAGATGCATCAGGATTCCCATTACCAATTTTGGAATGCCATGCAACGCAAGAGCCAGGAAATGATGTGGGATTC
>JAPYTY010000435.1 GCA_029942065.1 Acidobacteriota bacterium
AGTATTGTGTGCATCGAATCGTCGACGTTTTAAACCAGAACCAGAAGTGCGTCAACGGAACCCGGGTCCTGATGCTGGGGTTGAGCTATAAGCGCGATGTCAGCGACGTCCGGGAATCACCCTCCCTGGATATCATCCGTCTCCTGGAGGAGGGCGGGGCCAGAGTGGACTACTCCGATCCCTACGTGCCTGAGTTCCATATTGATGGGACCGAAAAGAAGTCCGTGACCCTGAGCCGCGAAGCCGTCTCCGAGTATGACCTGGTGGTGGTAGTGACCGACCACTCGGACCTGGACTACCAGATGATCCAGGAATCGGCCTCCTTGATTTTTGACACTCGTGACGTCTTTCCCAGGACTCATGACAATGTAGTCAAGCTCTAGCGGTGAGCCGCTCTGATCCATTCGACCCTACAGCCCCCTCCGACGAGGGGTTTCGTCGCTGGATTTCCTTTGCCATCGGATTCGGGATCGTGGGCTCGCTCGTGTCCATCTCTGTTTCCTATATCTTTTTCGGAGTGGCCCTGCTGCTGTGGATCATTCACTGCATCATTTCGGGGAAGCTTCACCTGAAGGTTCCGCCCTTTTTTGCCTTTGTACTGGCCTTTGTGGCGGCATCGGTTGCCTCCATTATTTTTTCCAGTGATGTCTCAAACAGTGTCCCCAGCTTGAGGGAACACATTCGGTTTTTCTGGATCCTGATGATCTTCACCTATCTGGGACGCCGCCAGGCCGAAAGGATACTCAAGGCCCTTTTCATCGTGATGGGAATCAGCGGCGCCTACGGGGTGCTGCAGTATTTCTGGCTGTGGGAAATCGATCTCCTTCACCGGATCCAGGGCTTCATGGGGCACTGGATGACTTTTTCCGGGCAGCTGATGCTGTGTTCTGTCGCCCTAGGTGGGTACCTGCTGTACCGCCTGATCCCGGAACCCGCTGAAGTTGGGGAGATCCCGTCCGAGATGGCATCCCGGGGACCTTCCGCCCGGGTGGCGCCCTACTGGGTCTGGGTCCTCCTGTGGCTGGTGATGTCTTTAGCTCTGGTGTTGACCCAGACACGCAACAGCTGGCTGGGATCGCTGGCCGGACTCTTCCTGCTTCTTTGGGCGTACCGCAAGAGGTGGATGGTGCCGGGGCTGATCCTGGTGGTGGTTGTTTTTCTGGCCTCTCCCGAGGCTCTCAAACAGCGTCTTTATTCCGGCTTTGATCCTACTGATACCACCACTCAGATCCGACTGGAGTTGCTCAGAACCGGCCGCAATATCATTGTCGATCATCCCTGGACCGGCCTGGGGCCCCGCATGGTGCCGCGGTTGTATCAAGACTACAACGAGTCCGATGAGTTCCCGGCCTGGATTTACCAGCATCTGCACAACAATTTCGTGCAGATCGCTGCCGAGATGGGGCTCATCACCCTGGCCCTCTGGGTGGCTCTCTGGATGCGACTGCTCCGGGACTTTGTGTCCTTCGCCCGCCGACCCGCCACGGACGGATTCTCCACCTTCACGGCAATTGCTTCAATCGCCGTGCTGGCGGCCTTCTTGACGGCCGGACTGCTTGAGTATAATTTCGGGGACTCGGAGATTCTGATTCTGCTGCTGTTTTTTATGACTGTTCCTTATGTGATGCATGACGGCCGGGAATAAACTGAATATTGCCCTGATGGGGACGCGGGGCATTCCTGCCAATTATGGAGGGTTCGAGACCTTCGCCGAGCAACTCTCTCACCGCCTTGTCGAACGTGGACATCGTGTGACCGTCTATGGGCGCTCCCACTTTGTGGATCCCCGACTGAACTCCTATCGGGGCGTTCAGATTCGTTCCCTGCCCTGTATTAGAACCAAATATCTGGAGACGGTTTCCCACACCCTGGTGACCACCCTGCTCGGACTCTTCCAGCCTTATGACGTGGTCTTGATGTGCAATGCCGCCAATGCCGCCTTTTGCTGGATTCCCAAGCTGGCCGGCCAGAAGGTGGTACTGAACGTGGATGGGATCGAGCGCTTGAGAAAAAAATGGAGCCCCATCGGAAAGTCCTATTATCGACTGAGTGAGTTCCTCTCCACCGTCCTGGCCGATTGCATGGTGACCGATGCCCGGTCGGTGCAGAACTACTACCTGGAGGAATACGGTGCGCGCTTTCCGTTTATCCCATACGGCGCTCCTGTCGAGAAGTCCCTCGAGCGTGACGAGCTTGACAAGCTGGGAGTCACGCCCCACAACTATCTTCTTTACGTCAGCCGTCTTGAACCCGAAAACAATGCTCATCTTGTGATTCAGTCCTACAT
>JAPYTY010000436.1 GCA_029942065.1 Acidobacteriota bacterium
GCGCACGGCCGTGCGCCCCTACAACAGGCTGCAAGATCGTGCCAAATTGGAACGTTAAACGTGGAACCTGGAAGGTGGAATGCGCTGGTCGAAGACCAGCGTTCGAGGCGCCTCCCACGCTCGTGGAGTTGTCTCCTGAACTAAGTTGGGATTGTAGGGGCGTACTGAGTACGCCCACAAGACAATCGTTATCAATGGCTTATATAGGACGGCCGTGCGCCCCGACAATAGCCTGTTAGATATTGCCCCTCATGAGCGGCAGGAGTTTGTATTAGGGTGAAACGCCTTGTCGGATTTGGGGCTTCGGCTTTCTGATTTCCTGTCAGACGGCAGAGATCCAAATCTCCTGTCAGGGGTCAGCCTCTTCCCGGTCCCCGGATATTCAGCTGGATCATCTCACCTTTTTCCTTCACCCCGGGAAAGAATTGAAAAAGGGTGTACCGGACTATTCCCGCCCCAAACCCTGCGATCAGGACGGTCGGCAGAAACACCATGATGAGCAACATGGTCTGGCGCACTGAGCCCAGGAAATCCATGGTCCTCTGAACTATTTCCTGAGGGTCCTGTTCTTTTTGATAGATCCATTGAATGGTGGGAGCGTATTGAATCTTGGCCAGAATTTCCCTGGCTTCCGGTTCAGGCCCAAAGAAAATGGAAACAATGACACCGGAGCGTCGGATATACACTCCTTCCGGGGAAAAATAGGACTCCATGGCATTCTGCAGGCGGGCAGATTGCTGAGCCGCCAGCGCGGGGGTGGGATACGCCACCAGATAAAGAGTGTGCATTCCAGGAGAATAGCGGGCCGCGGTGACCTCGATGTCGTGCTCAAATCCCAGGGGGGTGATAAGCTCCCGCGGAAAATCCCCGTCCAGATCAAAGGAGGCTTGGCCCAGGTAATATCGAATGGATTCCCGAACAAGATTGGCTTGTGGAAGATGAATGACGGTCAGGGGATGGAGGTTGAGCAGGGGAAGCGCTTCTATGAAAGTACTCGAAAATCGCTCGAGAGCCTCCGGGTCGCCCGGCTCCGGATCCACGGGTTTGAGGTGAAAAAAATAAGCTCCTCGCCAGAAGATGAGACCGGGATCGAGGTAGTAATTGTCCACCGATAAATTCAACCGTTGGGGAAGGGAATCCGGAGCCCGATGGTTCCAGTTGGTGAAGACTCCAAAAGCTCCCTGAGGGTCCTGCATCTCGTAGACCTCGAGCTCCAGGGCAGGAGGTGAGTTTGAATCGGCGGCCCGGACGACCCAGCGAGAGTAGTTAAATAGGATGAATTCGTCGATGACCTCGGATTCAAAGGGGCTATCGATGTCCTCCTCCAGGGTACTGCTTTCTACCAGTTTTTCTGCTTGGTATCCCTCGAGCTGGTCAAAGTATTGCGCTATCGTGCCTTGTGCCAGAAGGGGAGGGGACAGGGACAGAACGAAGAAGAGGAAAAAATTTGTGAAAGGCTTGATCGAGATCGAAGACATTGTTGATAGGTATTATAGGGGGTGAGGACGGGGAGATGTCTAATCAGGTAAGGTGGCGGTGACCGCCGTAGTGGCGTCAGGGGTGGAAACGGTTCCCAGGGAGTGCAGGTATTTTTTGACTCCCTGGTACAGAGCTTCAGCTGTTTTGTCCTGCCCGCTACTGTCCTTGAAGTAGCTTTCATCTGTGGGATTGCTTATAAATCCCACTTCAGTAAGGATGCCGGGCATGTTCAAGTTGATCAAAACAATAAAGGGGGCTTTCTTGACACCCCGGTCGCGCATGACGCTCCGACCGTTTTTCATCTCCAGGTAGAGGCTTTCCTGGACCACATGGGCCAGGTCGCTGGATTCCTCGTTGTAATCTCCCAGAGCAATCTGTTTGAGCAGATCCTCCAGATCGCGGATGTTTTTCTGGGCTCCTGCATTTTCTCGACTGGCAATTTCCCGTTCTTCGGCGTTGGAACTGAAGTTCAAAAAGAAGGTCTCGACGCCCGTGACTCTTTTATCTCGACTGGAATTGGCGTGGACAGAAAGGAACAGGTCTGCGCGCATCTGATTGGCAATGGCGGTCCGTTCTTCCAGCGGGACAAAGTCATCCCCGGTCCGGGTCAACACCACATCGGTGCCAAGACGTGTTTCGAGGAGTTCCTTCAGGCGGAGGGAAAGTGCCAGTACCAGGTCCTTTTCTTTGAGCCCGGAAGGCCCGATGGTTCCCGTGTCACGGCCGCCATGGCCCGGATCAATGACCACACGTCCTACCTTCAGACCCAGCACCCGGGTCAAGCTTCGATCCCCTCCCAGATTGGATG
>JAPYTY010000437.1 GCA_029942065.1 Acidobacteriota bacterium
CACGCCTTGTCATCGCGGCGCCTGCGGCCCTTCGTCACGACAACCTATGCAGAATTCGGGCTTGGTTGCAAGATCGTGCCAACCTGGAACGTGAAACTTGAAACGCGGTGGTCGAAGACCAGCGCTCCCCTATCGGTTCTTCTCGGCCAGTTCCAGTTGAACCTCGGCCTGCTGAAGAGCATTCATGGTCTGAACGAAGTCGATGTCCTCATCCAGAGAGCGGAGCAGCTTCTCGGCCTTATCTCTCCCAGCTCTGGCCCGCTCAACATCAATCTGATCCGGAGTTTCCGCCACCTCGACCAGCACCGAAACCCGGTCGGGCAAGACCTCGGCAAACCCCCAGCTACAGAAGAGGTGAGTTTCCTGACTCCCCTGACGGTATGAAATCACGCCGATTTGAAGCTGGGAGAGCAGGGGGGCGTGTCCCGGCAAGATTCCCAGGTAACCCTCGGCACCCGGCACTTTGACCTCATCGACTTCTCCGCTGAAGAAGAGTTTCTCGGGAGTGACGATCTCGAGTTCAATTTTCTCAGGTAAGCTCATGGATTCGTTTCTTGGTTCTTTCGTTCTTTCGTGCTTCCGTTAGCCTATTGGATCTCTTCTCCACGCGCGTCAGCGCGTTTCTCTTTTTCTCTGCGCACGAAGTGCGCTTCTCTGCGCGCGTAGCGCTCTATTCTCCTCGCGCCATCTTATCCCTTTTTTCGATCACCTCTTCAATCCCTCCGACCATGTAAAAGGCCTGCTCCGGGATCTCATCGTACTTCCCTTCAGTGATCTCCTTGAAGCCCTGGATGGTCTCATCGATGGGAACGTATTTCCCGGCCATTCCGGTAAACTGCTCGGCGACAAAGAAGGGCTGGGAGAGAAATTTTTCAATTTTTCGGGCTCTCGAAACGGTCACCTTATCTTCTTCCGAGAGCTCATCGATACCCAGGATTGCGATTATATCCTGCAGGTCTCTGTAACGCTGAAGAACGCCCTGAACCAGCCGGGTCACCGAGTAGTGTTCCTCGCCAATAATGCGGGGATCGAGAATTCGACTGGTGGAAGCCAGCGGATCAACCGCCGGATAGATTCCCTGCTCGGCGATGGACCTCTCCAGGTTGGTGGTGGCATCCAGATGGGCAAAGGCGGTGGCCGGTGCGGGATCGGTGTAGTCATCCGCCGGCACGTAAATGGCCTGAATCGAGGTGATGGATCCCTTTTTGGTGGTGGTTATGCGCTCCTGGAGTTCTCCCATCTCGGTCGCCAGATTCGGTTGATAACCGACAGCGGAGGGCATGCGTCCCAGCAGTGCGGACACCTCGGAACCAGCCTGCGTGAACCGGAAGATGTTGTCAATAAAAAGAAGCACATCCTGTCCCTCTTCATCGCGGAAGTATTCAGCAGAGGTCAGGCCTGCCAGCGCCACACGCAGCCGTGCCCCGGGGGGTTCCGTCATTTGCCCGTAAACCAGAGCCGTCTTATCGATGACGCCCGATTCCTTCATCTCCAGCCACAGATCATTCCCCTCACGGGTGCGCTCTCCGACTCCGGCGAAAACGGAATAACCACCGTGCTGGGTGGCGATCCGGTTAATGAGCTCCATGATAATGACGGTCTTGCCCACCCCGGCTCCACCAAAGAGGCCGATTTTGCCCCCTCGAGACAGGGGTTGAACCAGATCGATCACCTTGATCCCGGTCTCCAGCATCTCCGTTTCCGTACTTTGCTCCTCCAGGGTTGGAGCGGAACGGTGAATGGGATAGGTCTTCTTGGCCTTGACCGGTCCCTGCTGATCCACCGGTTCTCCCAGGACATTGAGGACCCGCCCCAGGGTTTCAGGTCCCACCGGAACTGAGATCGGAGCACCGGTATCGATTGCCTTCATGCCCCGCACCACGCCATCCGTGGGCTGCATGGAGATGCATTTGACGACATTGGATCCCAGGTGCAGGGCCACCTCCAGGGTGATATCCACCGGAACCGGGGTATCAAATCCTTCCGAGGTCACCTTGACCGCATTGTAGATGGACGGTACCTGTCCTTCCTCGAACTGAAGATCGATGACCGGGCCCATAACTTGAAGCACTTTTCCGACCATTTCCGCCATATCCTTAACTCCTCACTGCAAACGATTGTTCCTTGAATTCGGTTTTCATTGTCCCAACGCATCGGCCCCGCTGACGACCTCGATAATTTCAGTGGTGATCGAGGCCTGACGCATTCGATTCATGTATAGGGTCAGCTGGTCAATCATTTCCCCGGCATTGCGCGTGGCCGAATCCATGGCGGTCATCCGAGCTC
>JAPYTY010000438.1 GCA_029942065.1 Acidobacteriota bacterium
CTGGATACCTCCCCGGCCACGGTGGCGGCGCTGCCCGAGATCGTGGAGAGAGTGAATGGGGCAATTCCGATTTTGATTGACGGAGGCATCCGGCGAGGAACCGATGTTCTCAAGGCGATTGCCCTGGGAGCGCGTGCGGTCCTGATAGGCCGGCCCTATCGTTACGGACTGGCCGCGGGCGGCGCCCCGGGCGTGGCCCGGGCCGTCAATATCCTGAAGAGGGAACTGGAGATGGCGATGGCCAACACCGGTCGAACCTCGATTGCCCAGCTCGACCGCTCGGTCCTGTGGCCATGATGTACCACCAAGACACAGGGGGATAGTTCACCACAAAGACACGAAGGCACAAAAAAGACAACTTCCTGCCGGAACAGGCCAAAGGAACTTTGGCCTGTTCCGGCAGGAGAACTTTGTGTCTTGGTGCCTTGGTGGTTCTTTTTCTTCTTTGGTGTCTTTGTGGTGAAAAATCTTAGCTGTGACTTCGTGGTTAGAAGTCGAAGACGTAAGTAAACTTGGCGATTATCGCCCTTTCCCTGACCTTGCCGGTGGTGGACCGCCGCTCGTTGTAAACCAGAAAAAAATCACTCAAAGGCTTGTAGATCCAGTTGAAGCGGATGTTGCTGGAGATCTCCCGCAGGGCGTTGTTGTATTGAATTAGGGCATTCAGAAACATAGTGGTACTGAAGGAGTACTGGAAACGTGTCCTGAGTAAATTGGTGGTGAAATCACCTGAGGGGAGTTTGAACTCACCGTAGTTCCATGAGGTTTCGGTCGACAATCTGTGGCCGGGCTGAAAGAGGAACCCCAGGGAGTAGAGTTTCTGGTTGCCGTCAAAAAAACCCCCTTTTTCGAGGCCGACGGCGCCGGACACCATGCGGCTTCGATCACCGGAAAAGAGCATCGAGTAGGCCTGGTACTGATAATCGCCTACCGGAATGGCTTGATCCGGACGAATCTGAAAGGGGTCTTGCAGGCGTTCGAAGGTGGCGGTGCGACGGAATTTCAGAGAACTGCTGTCCGGGAAGAGAATGGTGAACTCGGCGTTCAGGAAACGAGTTTCCAGTTCATTCTCCTGATTGGCGATGTGGTCCACGGAAACGGACGGCTTGAATTCCCGGATCCAGGGAATCCGCTCTCCAGGTCGTGGTTTGTAGGTGAATTTTCCCCGGCTTTTTCGCATGTCCTTGCGGGGGACAAACCCGACTTCAGGGTTGAAGTTTTCCTCGATGTCCAGGTACCTGGCCTCCATATCAAAGCGGGGATCGCTCCAGGTTACCGAGAAATTGCTCGCCATTTCCTGGTCGTCAACCGAAGTGGTGTCGGTCTTGACCAGGGAGGCGTTGATGTCTAAATTATTGTAAAATCTCAGATTTAAATCGGCTCCATAGGTCCGATTGAAGCGCCCGTCGATTTCCTGCTTGTTGACCAGCAACCCGCCCAGATCGGAATTTCCGAAGATGTCACGACGTACCCGCACCACCGAAAAATTGGTCGAGGGGACTTTCTCGAAATCGTCGGCCTGCATCGAGAGAACCCCTAGCGAATAGGGGCCAGCCCTACCCGTCACGCGTGCTCCTCCCAGAATGGGGACGAGCCGACCTCCGGAGATGCCGATGCGCCGGGTGAAAAAGGGAATGAGATCCCCACCGGCACCGGGTCCAAACCCGCGTCCCCCCTTGCCGAACTGGAAGATGCTGGCATTTTCCAGGAAGAACTCGCGCTTTTCAGGGAAGAAGAGGCTGAATCGGGTCAGGTTGATTTGCTGCTCATCCGCCTCCACCTGGGCAAAGTCGGTGTTGACCGTCAGGTCCAGAGTGAGACCCGGCGTGACTCCGTATTTGACGTCCAGTCCCACTTCCGGGAGGAAGTCCACATCGTCGCCCTCCCGACGTGTCAGAGGTGTGGACAGATAGGGCTTCAGGTAAAGATTTCGGCCCTGACGAATGCCGCTGAGACCTTCCAGGGTTCCAGCGAAATCCATGCGGCTGAGCCGATAGGGACGGGGAACGGGAGACCAATGAGTGTCCTCATTCTTTCGTCGGATCCGCCGCACAAAATTAATTCCCCAGGTCTGATTCTGGACCTGGCGAAAACGCAGTGTTTTGAAGGGGATAGCCATTTCGGCCTGCCAGCCCCGGGGTGTGATTTTCGTTTTGACATCCCAGATGGCGTCCCAATCGAAATTGGGATTACCCTGTAAAGAGATCTGGGCATCCCGCTTGGCCCCTTCGGGGTTGGTGGCGAATAAAAAGCCGGTGCGGTCGTCGTCAAAGGTGTCCAGCAC
>JAPYTY010000439.1 GCA_029942065.1 Acidobacteriota bacterium
ACTTTCGCGATTGTTGAGAGCAGGAGTCTCATTCGTTCTTCAAATCCTTGCTTGGGGTTTCCTTATCCTCCGGTTTCTCATCCTCAACTGGAATAATCGTGACTGTACCGTCCCTGTTTACCTGAACATTCAAATCAGATTCTTCCGCATCAACTCCTATTTGACGACTTTCCAGCCAAGCCCCACCCTTTTTGCGGGCACCCCCGTAAAGACCTCTCCGAATCCACTCCAATTTTCTATGCGCCATTAATTCAACTTGGAGTTGCTTAACTTTTTGCCGTAACACTACAACATCATCAAGCTGCTTCGCTATGATCTCCTTTTCCGAAGATAGCTTATCGCTGATCCGGGAGAGCGTTTCTTTGGCACCTGCTGATTTTGAGACCTCGGACAGCACACCTTCTTTAACCTTCTTATTCTGTTTTATGACTTCATCAAGTTCCGCTTTGAGGATTTGTATTTGTTCTTTTTTCTCCTTTTCAAATTTAATCTGCTTTTGGAGTCGTAAAATTTCACTGTCCGTCTTTAAGTAATCGATTGTCGAGTGGTACTTCAACAGGAGATCAATTGCGTCTTGATCTAAGTTGATTTGGTTAACCTTTCCATTCTCAAATATGATTATCGATTTCTTGGTTACAGCATTGGCAATGACGCTGCGAAGAAGTTTGTTCTCTTCTTCCAAAAACTGATAAACCTCACGCTCTATTGCATTGGTATCCTTCGGTTCTTCACTTTCCACTGAGAACGGCCTCAGGCAGAGAGTGCAAACTAGAATTACAAGTTGAGTTGTTTTCATTTTGTCTGGTGCTCTAATGTTGATTCATAAACTCCTGGGGTCCGCCTTCCAGGCAAACCTCATGGGCAGTTTAATCAGGGACTGCGGTAACGTCGACGCCTGCGCAGGGAGGCCATGGAATCGTCCATTGAGGGCCCTGGGCCCGGGTGACTCGGGCTGTCCAGCGTGAGGAACGCTGAGTGGATGGGTTCCTCTTCATGCACCAGCTTGGTCCCGGCAATGAAGTCTTCCTCGAAGCGACAGTTCGTGCCGAGGCCTACCGAGTCGAAAGTCTGCATTTTTGTTGCGCGGCATTGCTCAAGGAACTCTCCCACCAGCTTGCCAGCTGTGGATTTCGCGATTTTGTCTTGGTTCTTTTTCGGTTCCAGTAACAAATCAAGCAGGTAGCTGCGGATCAGCTTGTCGTGCAGGTGCCTGTAGGCGGCAGGGCGTGACACGTAGTCGAACCCGGAAACCTTGTCTCCTAGGATCACAAGCAGGCCACGCTGCCCGTCTTCAACCCGAAACGCATTCAGGAACACATCCAGTTTGCGTTTCTGTGCCTTGTAGAGAGCGTTGAGGGAACTTGTGGGGGAATGATGCCCAGCTTTGGCTTCCAGATTGGAAATGGATTCCCATACCTCACCCTGGTTGGATTTGAATTGTTCCGAATGCTTGAGGTTGGCGTGCACGGAACTCATCCTGCGTGAACGGGTTTTCCTTTCCAGAATGGCCTCCGATTCCATCATTTCAGGGGGTTCACCGGGTTTCCCGTACCCGCCGTAGGCCCAGCGACCCTGCTCGGTGCAGCTGACCGGGATGATGGTCTCGGATTTTTTCTCGAGCAGTATGGTGGTGTTGAGGGTGCGGTTCTGCTTGGCGCCAAGGATTTCCTCACCGTCCAGGATCAACACAGGTTGATCTGCGCGGTTAATTACCAGCAGTTCCGGAACCGAGCCTGATTCGGAGGTTTCCCTAACGGAAATGGCCTCCTGACTGTAGGCTTCAGACAGTGTGAGATACTCAACGACAGGCTCAATTCGCGAGAATAAAGGAAAAATAGTGGCAGTCCCATGCTGGCGGTAATCGCCCAGCTCCAATTGCTCGAAGAATGTCTCAACAGTTTTTTTCATAATGATTTGCAGTGTTTTTTTGTTCTCAAGTCTGGAATGCATCAACCGCTAAACCAGACAGAAGTGCATCATGACACAAGCGGTGGGACAAATACGGTCCCACCGAAAAACCGGGAGTTTGGTGATTAAAGGAAGTGTAAAATGAAGTACTTGAGGAGGACGTAAGCGATGAAGACGCATACAGCTATGCCAATGACTTGTCCCAAGAACATTGCGAATGTCAGGGGTGGCTTTGGTGGTCGATGCGGATCCTGCACGGGAAAAACATGAACCAGCTAATTTTGAATTTCAACGATAGTTAAGTACACAGTATTTGCCTACTTCCCTTCAGCTTTCAATTCTTCACCCGTCTTGCCGCCGTGTTTGCGGA
>JAPYTY010000440.1 GCA_029942065.1 Acidobacteriota bacterium
CGGCGTGCGCCCACAGCAAGGTCGTTGTAGCGGCCGCTCTGCGAGCGGCCCTCCGGGAATGTGGGAGGCGCCTCAGCGCGCCGACTCCGGCCGACTTCACCACCAGGTAAAAAAGAAAATTTCACCACAAAGACACCAAGACACCAAGACACAAAGAAAACTGTCCCAGGGCGGGGGGCCTCCACTCATGCGCCTTATCAGGCCGGCCCTAACGCCGCTTCGTGACGACCTGGTGTGAGAAAGTCGGGCTTGAGCGGCCTTCCGGAATCGGCACGTGACTTCCTTCTTTCTTTCGTGGAACCTGGAACCTGGAACCTGGAACGCGCTGGTCTAGGGAAGTAGGCGAAGCAGTTGAGTGCCGAATCCCAGCCAGGAGACCACCATAAGGGACCCCAGCAAGAATCCACCCAGACTGTTGAACAGGCCCGGAAACCCCACAGCAGGAACCGGGTTCGCCAGAGCCGGGCTGTGCTGAATGAAAATGTTCTCGGTTGGGTCCAGTATCCAGAAAAAGGAAAGGAGCCCCATGGTCCATACCAGAAAGACAAGGGCCGGCCAACTTTTATTAAATGGGTGGTTGTGTCCTTCCATTCCGGAATTGACAGAGCTCGAACCCGAAGTGCCAGATCAACTATACGGGGATTTTCGAGGACTCCTCAGCCACCAACATCGCCCAGAAAGAAGACGAGATCTCCGGACCTCTGAGAAAGGACCGGAGATGGATCTCAAAACGGGGAAGTGAGACCACTAACCCGGATGGTGTCTAGGTTCTTGTCACCAATACAGTGAACTTATTCCTCCACCCGCACAATGCTGTAAATTACCACCGTTTCCTCGGGGGCGTCTCCGCTTTCGGTCTTGACCTTGGCAATTTTGTCCAGGACATCCATTCCGTCCACCAGTTTCCCAAAAACGGCATATCCCCAGCCGTCCGTTCCCGGATAGTCAAGGAAGGCATTGTCTTTATGATTGATGAAAAACTGGGCGGTGGCGCTGTGGGGATCGGAGGTTCGCGCCATGACCAGGGTTCCCCGTTTGTTCTTGAGGCCATTTTTGGCCTCGTTGGGGATGGGATCACGGGTGGGTTTTTTGCCCATCGAATTGAAGCCTCCACCCTGAACCATGAAATCTTTTATCACGCGGTGGAAAATGGTTTCATCATAAAACTTATCATCAATATACTGAAGGATATTCTTGACCGTTTCTGGTGCTTTTTCCGCATCCAGTTCAGCCTCCATCGTACCTAGCGAAGTTTCGATTCGGATCACCGGTTTGTCTCCTCCCTGTCCAAAAGCAACGCCGGTTGTCATCAACCCGACGAACAGTAAAAAAATAGTCATCCAACAACAAGTGCCAGCGCTAAATGGCAAAGGGTAACGTCTCATGGGTTCTTCTCCTTTTTTTTGATTTTGATCACTTCGACTTTCTTCACCGGTATCGGGTCCCTCCAATCATCCTGCTTATCCGACCAGGAATCAATCTTCCTGGGGACTCCTGTTGTTTGAGGCTCGAGGAATAACGAAGTTGTAAAAGTAGTCCTTGAACTTTTCCGGATTCTCTATCTTCCATCCTGTGAAGTCCTGACGGAATTGCTCCACGAACAGATCCGAAAAAACCGCAGCGTCCAGTGCGCCGGCCTGGCTGGCGGCCAACCAGTGATCCAGCAGCACATCACCCTGGTCCGGGTTCTCCGCCTTGACTTCCTTCCAGATAACCAGCAGGTCGGTGAGGGCCGTGAGTTCCTCCCGGAAGGTATACCGGTAGACCTTGTACTGAGGATTTCGTCTTTGGAAGGTGAATTTACGCCAGCGAACCTTGGTCGTGATGTACGCCTTCCAGGCTGGATGGGTAAGTTCAGAAACGCCGGCCAGATCCTGATCACTGGCTTCCTCGATTTCCTGGTCGATCAGCCACAAGACGGGCCTGGGAAAGTATTTTCCCATGTGCTCGATCCCCAGGTTCAGCTGGGTTATCAGCTCCCAGGCAGGGGGATAGCCGGGATCCGCTCTGAGGCTTGAGATCAAACTGTCGACCGCATCCTCACCCTTTCCGAGCAAGGCAGCGACCCGGGCAAGCATGAAGAATCCGGTAGGATCTCGAGGGTTTTTCTCGGTGGCGGTCCGGGAAATTTTTAGAGCCTCATCGAATTTTCCATCCCGCAAATAGAGCTCCGCCAGGCGGCTATAGGCCGTAGCATAGCTTGGCTCCAGGTTGATGACCTGGTGTAGAGCGGTAATAGCCTTGGCCTCTTGACCGCCGGCAAACAGGTTTTCAG
>JAPYTY010000441.1 GCA_029942065.1 Acidobacteriota bacterium
TCACTGCCGTGTTCCGCTTGCGAAATGAGGTCACTGCAAATCAGGTCAGGGGAAGCGGATTCATCAGCAATCACCAGAACCTCGGTAGGTCCCGCCACCATGTCAATGGCGGTTCCCCCCATCATCGCCAGTAGTTTCCCCCCCTGAACCCAGCGATTGCCGGGTCCGACGATCTTGTCGACGGCCGGGACGCTCTCGGTTCCAAGGGCCATCGCGGCAATGGCCTGTGCCCCTCCTACGGCGAACACGTCACTTATTCCGGCAATCTCCGCTGCTGCCAGAACCTCCGGGGCCACCCTCCCATCACTCCCTGGAGGGACACACATCTGAATGCTTCGGCAACCCGCCAGCCCAGCAGGAATCCCCAGCATCAGAACCGTTGAGGGCAAAACGGCATTTCCTCCAGGGACGTACAGACCCACCGAGTCGATGGCTCGATTTTCCCGCCAACAAAGAACTCCCTTCCGGATCTCCACGGCCTCTTCGACCAGTTGCTGGGAGGCGTGGAATTTCTTGATATTGCGGGCTGCTTCCTCCAGAGCCTCCTGGACTTCCCTTGGGATGTCCTTTCTGGCCTGGACAAACCATTCACGATCCACTCGGATCGCAGCGGGCTTCACGCCGTCGAAACGCTCGGTCAAGGCAAGGATCGCCTCATCTCCGCCGGCAGACACCTGGGCAAAAATCTCCCGACAGGTCTCCATCAGCGCGGAATCGGAAATGGGATTCCTCCGGCACAGGTCTTCGATGACCTCCCGAGCTAGTTCTGAAAGCCGATACGATTTCATCCCGTCACCATGTTCTCAATGGGAACCACGAGAATGTCCGAAGCCCCCGTTTTCCTCAGTTTTTCAATCACATCCCAGAATAACTCTTCGGGAACGGCGGAGTGGATCGCTACCATTTCATCTTCGGCCAAGGGGACCACCGTGGGACTTTTCATGCCCGGCAATATGGTCTTGATTTCTTCCAGAGCCGTTTTGGGAGCATTCATCATGACGTACTTCGTGCAGCGAGCCCTGAGATTACTCTGAAAGCGCATGCGAAGACGATCGATCAGTTCCCGCCGCTTGGGGTCCTTGAGAGACTGGGCGTTGGCGATCAGAAATGCCTCCGACTTGAGAACCACTTCGATGGGTTCCAACTCATTACTGCGCAGCGTGCTGCCCGTCGATACCAGGTCACAGATGGCATCGGCCACGTCCAAACTGGGAGTGATTTCCACCGAACCACTGATCTGGATGATACGCGCCTTGACCTTACGCTGGTCAAGAAACACCTCGACGATGTGCGGGTGTGAAGTGGCAATGCGCTTGCCTTCAAGATCATAGACACTACTGATGGAACTCTTTCTGGGAACTGCGATGGACAAAGTGCAAGTCCCAAACCCCAGAGCGTCCAACTGGATCACCTGTGCGGCCTTCTCCTGAACCACGTTCAGCCCTACCACCCCCAGATCGGCGACTCCGTCTTGAACGTACTCCGGAATGTCATCGTCCCGAAGAAAAAGGATATCGAGAGGAAAGTTCTGACAGGGCGAAAACAATCGCCCCTCGTGATACTCAAAATCCAGCCCTGCAGACCTCAGAAGTTCTCGGCACAACTGGGCCAGACGGCCCTGCTTCTGAAGTACGATCTTCAAATTATCACCATCCAGTTTCATTTTTCTTCCACCCTGTTCCGAGGAGCATCGGTCGGTACCCCTTACTTTAAATTGTCGTTTTTTATCCCTGCTCGATGGGCGTCAAGCCCGGTGTCCCTAGACTTCTGATCGCTCGAGCATTTGCCGGTACCCGCCTTCTCCGTGATTCACCCAATGAGCAATCCGGGTAATGGTGGCGGTACTGGCACCTGTGTGTTGGCTGATAAGACGGTACGGGATATCCTCGGATACCATCCGAGCCACGCGCCAGCGCTCCGCCATGGCTTTCAATTCGTTGAGCGTACAGAGGTCGCGAAAGAAACGGGCACATTCATCGCCGTTCGCGAGGCTGGCAATGATCTCGAACAATTCCCTGACCCCTTCGTCTTGTTCTAATTCTTGTTCCATAACAGGCCCCTCATCCCATATCAACGTTTTAACACGCTAGTGTTTTATCACACTAAAACAACCGGTTCAAGTTTTTTGTCCAGAAAAAGGGGCAACTGTCGATGCAAGCCTCAACCAGACTCCTGTCCTTCCCTTCGGAGTGTTGTCCAACAGGTGAGTGTAGGGGCGCACTGAGTGCGTCCACGGCAAGGACTGAAAACTAAGAAGGGAGCACGAC
>JAPYTY010000442.1 GCA_029942065.1 Acidobacteriota bacterium
GGCATCAGCAGAAGATGGGCCGAACTGCTGATGGGAAGAAATTCCGTGGCTCCCTGAAGAAGTCCCAGGAGGGCCGCCTGCCATGACTCATACTCCAACATAGGCCCTCCATAGTCGAGCTTTGGGCGCCGGGAGTCAAGATTCAGGTCAAATAGAATCGTCTCCAACCCATGCTATACTTCCCTTTTGAAGGAGGTCTGTCGGTCAAAAAAGGCCTTATCCGGACCTTCCTTTTACCGGAACGCTGATGCGGGAAGCGATTCTCATTCTCGATTTTGGAGGTCAGTATACCCAGCTGATAGCCCGGAGAATCCGGGAATCGGGGGTTTATTCGGAGATCCTCCCGTTTAACACCAGCTGGGAGACCATCGACGAACGGGATCCAGGTGGAATCGTTCTCTCCGGCGGACCTCAATCGGTTTTCTCCGATGATGCCCCCCACCCTGATCCTCGGATCTATGACTCCCCCAGGCCAATTCTGGGAATCTGTTACGGAATGCAGCTCCTGGCCCAGCACTTCGGGGGCAGCGTGGCACCTTCCGGGGAACGAGAATACGGCCGGGCCCAGATCGAAACCCTCAACTCCAATCCGCTGTTCGAGGCTCTCCCTCGGCAATTAGAGGTATGGATGAGCCACGGTGATCGCATCGAGGAACTTCCCGACGGCTTTACCGGCATTGCCAACAGCGACAACGCCCTGGCGGCCATGGCCTGGCCGGATCGAGGGTTTTACGGCGTCCAGTTCCATCCCGAGGTGGCTCACACCCCGAAGGGCAAGGAAATTCTGGAGAATTTCCTCTTCAAAATCTGTCATTGCCAGGGAGACTGGACCATGGCCTCCTTCACCCAGAACGCGATCGCAGGGATCACCGCCCAGGTGGGGTCTTCCAGAGTGATCTGCGGTCTGTCCGGGGGAGTGGATTCCACCGTCACCGCCATCCTGATTCACAAGACAATTGGCGACCGATTGACCTGCATTTTTGTCGACAATGGCCTGTTACGAAAAGATGAGTTTCAGGGAGTTCTCAACACCTTCCGCGACGCCCTCGCCTTGAACGTGGTCGGCGTAGACGCGAGTCAGGGTTTTCTGGACCTGCTGGCTGGGGTGAAGGATCCGGAAGAAAAGCGAAAGATCATTGGACGGGAGTTTATCCGGGTCTTTGAAAGCGAGGCGAAAAAGCTGGGCAAGACGGAATTTCTGGCCCAGGGGACCCTCTACCCAGATGTTATCGAATCGGTTTCGGTCAAGGGACCCTCGGCTGTAATCAAAAGCCATCACAACGTTGGAGGACTGCCCGAGAAGATGAGCCTCCGATTAGTGGAACCGCTGCGTGAATTGTTCAAGGATGAGGTTCGGGAGGTGGGCCGCGAACTGGGCATTCCCGAGAACCTTATCGAGCGACAGCCTTTTCCGGGTCCCGGACTGGCCGTGCGCATCATCGGAGACATCACCCCGGCCCGTCTGGAGATTTTACGAGAGGCGGATTGGATCGTGGATCAGGAAATAAAAGGGGCCGGCCTCTACACCAAGATCTGGCAGTCCTTTGCTATCTTGCTCCCGATCAAGAGCGTGGGGGTCATGGGAGATAACCGGACCTATGAATACGTGATCGCGATTCGAGCCATCCACAGTCGTGACGGCATGACCGCCGACTGGGTGCCGCTGCCTTATGAAGTACTGGGCCAGATTTCCAACCGTATTGTCAACGAGGTACAGGGCGTGAACCGGGTGGTTTACGACATAAGTTCCAAGCCGCCGAGTACCATCGAATGGGAATGAAGCGTGAACACAGTTTGCGTTTCCAACGATAGAGCATTAGCGATGATTGTGCAGTCCTGCAAACTCACTCTCCTACCCTCGGGAAAGCACACGAAGAAGCGAAAGAACAAAGAAACGAAAGAACGGAACCGATGAGCAAATTCGTCCATCTTCATCTTCACAGCCACTACAGTCTCCTGGATGGGGCCAATTCTCTTGAAGGTGTGGTCCAGGCAGCCGCCCAGGAGAAGATGCCCGCGCTGGCTCTGACCGATCACGGAAATCTTTTCGGAGCCGTACAGTTTCATGACACCTGCCTCAAACACGGTGTGAAACCGATTATCGGATGTGAAGTCTATGTGGCCCGTGAAGGCCACACTTCCAAGAATGGGCGCTCTGACCAGAGCAATCATCTGGTCCTCCTGGCCCAGAACGAAACCGGGTATCGGAACTTGATTAACCTGGTATCGGTTGGCTATCTGGATGGGTTTTACTATCG
>JAPYTY010000443.1 GCA_029942065.1 Acidobacteriota bacterium
CCTTCCTGCTCCGCCATACGTCCGGTCAGAAGGAATACCACCAGCAATGGGACCAGGAAAATTCGTAATAGGGTTAAAGCATTCGGAAGGTTCATGCCCAAAAACACTTTAACACAATGTGGGGGGGAGAAGGAAGAAGGAGCTAGGAGAAGCGCGCTTCGCGCGCAGAGAAACGCCTCGCTGACACTCGGCGTGGAGAAACGCCTCGCTCATGCTCCGCGTGGAGAACAACCCGGTTTCGGATTTTCCACCAGGTTGTAGCGTCCGCTCTATGAGCGGCACTTCGAAATCGGCGCGGAATCCTGGTCTTCTTTTCGTGAAACATGGAACCTGGAACGTGGAACGCGCTGGTCGAAGACCAGCGGTCAGGGGTCAGGGGTTCGCACTACCGCACCACCTCAAGCACGTTATAATCACACCGTGCTGGAAGAAAAACTCGAAGCTCTACCCAACAAGCCGGGCGTTTATCTGTTCAAGGATGCAAAGCAGCGGGTCGTCTATATCGGGAAGGCCAAGAGCTTGAAGCATCGCGTGCGTTCTTACTTTCAAATTTCTCGCAAACTGGACCAGAAAACGCAGGTTCTGAAGCAACATATTCAGGACCTGGACTACATTGTGACCGACAATGAACTGGAGGCGCTCTTTCTTGAGAGCAATCTGGTCAAAAAGCAAAAGCCCAGGTTTAATGTCCATTTGAAGGATGATAAGGCCTTTTTACACATCAAGCTGACGGTGCAGGAACCTTATCCGCGGGTGGTTTTGACACGACGGGTTCTGGACGACGGGGCCTTGTACTTCGGTCCTTTTCTACCGGCCTCCCTGGCACGCAACACGGTCAAAATCATCAACCGCCATTTTCTTCTGAGGACCTGCACCATTGAAATAGACGGAAAACTGAATCGGCCCTGTCTGGAATACTATATCCAACGCTGTCTTGGCCCCTGTGTTCAGGGCCTTTGTACTCATCAGGGCTACTCACAATCGGTCAAGGACGTGATCTTGTTCCTGGAAGGCAAAAACGAAGAGCTGCTGGGTAATCTGAAGAAAAAGATGATGGAGGCGTCAGCGAAACAGCACTACGAAGCTGCCTCCTTTTATCGAGACCGAATCGGGATGCTGCGGGATCTTACCGAGAAGCAAAAGGCCATCCAGGGAGGAGAGCAGGACGTCGATATCTTTGCTTATTTCCGAGAGGGAAACTGCTTGGCGTTGCAATTGTTCATGATAAGAGGTGGGAGAATCGTGGGTAAGCGTGAGTTCTACTGGGAGGAGTTGGATTTTTTCCTGCCCTCCCAGTTTCTCCGGGATGCTCTCCAGCAGTACTACCTGACGGCTGGATTTATTCCCCACCAAGTCCATCTTCCTATCGAAATCGAGGATCAGGGATTGATGGGCCAGTGGCTTAGCCGGAAGCTTCAAGAGCAAGTCCCGAGGCGCAGGGTGCGCATGGTGGTACCCAAGCGAGGGTCCAAGCACGATCTGTTGCTTTTGGTTGAACGGAATGCAAAGATCGCCTTTGAGAGCCGATTCAAGATCCTCAAAACAGCAAAAAACACCCTGCTGGAGCATCTTCAGAGAGACCTGGATCTCCCTGAGTTACCTGAGTGGATTGAAGCCTTTGACGTCTCCAATATCCAGGGAGCCGAAAACGTTGCATCGGTGGTCGTGTGTGAGGGCGGCATCCTCCAGAAGAGCCGTTTTAGAAAGTACAAGATCAAGAGTGTTGAAGGGCCGGATGATTTTAGTTCCATCTATGAGGTGGTACTGCGGCGCTATCAGCGCCTTCAGGCTGAAAAAGCTTCATTGCCCGATCTCGTTTTGATCGATGGGGGCAAGGGGCAACTCCATTCCGCCTATCAGGCCCTGTCCAGCCTGGGTATCGAAGATATTCCCCTGGCCGGTATCGCCAAACGCGAGGAGATCATTTATCTGCAGGGCCGGGAAGACCCGATTCGATTGCCCAGAACCTCGCCCGTTCTACATCTGGTCCAGAGCATCCGTGATGAGGCGCATCGTTTTGCTCTTGCCTATCACCGTAAACGTCGCTCCATTCGTGATTTCCAGTCCGAACTGGACGAAATTTCGGGAATCGGTGAAAAACGAAAGAAGCGACTGCTGCGGAACTTCGGAAGTGTCGCCAAAATCCGGAGAGCCACAGTCGAGGAACTGGCACCCTTTCTAGGGGCTAAACTGGCACGCCGAGTCAAGGAAGCGCTTAACCGGTGAGCGCTGGTCTTCGACCAGCGCGTTCCAC
>JAPYTY010000444.1 GCA_029942065.1 Acidobacteriota bacterium
GAGTTGAATCAACAGATTCAGGTGTCCGACCCTTCCGGTGGCGAACTCGAAATTTCCGAAGGCAAAGGCACCCTCAAGAGCCTGGACGGATTACAGCGGACGCTGCACAAAACAGCTCAAACAGAGATGACTACCCTGGAGCATTCTCTTTCCTGGCTGGCCACCACCGGTGCGGTGAGTCCCTTTATTGGCTTGTTCGGTACGGTTATTGGAATCATCAACGCCTTTCAAGGTCTGGGGGAAGGGTCCGTTACCACCATTCAGGCGGTGGCTCCGGGTATCAGTGAGGCACTGGTTGCCACCGCCGGCGGTCTCTTTGCAGCCATTCCCGCAGTCATTGCCTACAATCAATTCGTTAATCGGCTCAAGGTATTTGGCGTGGAGATGGACGATTTTGCGGTCGAATTCTTGAACACCATAGAGCGGAGTTTTTAGTTCAACCACGATGGCTTTCGTTAATACTTCGGGTCCCACCCGGCCCTCCATGGCAGAGATCAACATCACCCCCCTGGTGGATGTCGTGCTGGTTCTGCTGATTATATTCATGGTGACCGCTCCCATTCTCCAGACCGGGATCGAGGTGAACCTTCCCCGGACGCGAACCGTGACGGCCGTGGATCCGGAGCAGCGGGCGGTGATCACGATCAGCCGGGAGGAATTACTCTTTTACCGTTCCAATCCTGTTAACTTCAATGAGCTGGGGGAGTGGCTTGCCCAGGAGGTTGGAAATAGCGGGGAGCCCATTTTCCTGCAAGCAGACGAGGATGTGCGCTGGAAGACCATCGTCTCCGTGGTGGATGAAATTCGGGTGTCAGGATATGATCGGATAAATCTGGTAACCAAGCCCTACACAGGGGATTAATAGCATTTTTCAGCCATGGCCAAACAGGTCTTGAAGTCCCACGTAAGCGAGGAAGGGTACACACTGTCTTTTGTGGCTTCTGTGGTGAGCCACGTCTCCTTGTTTCTGATCTTTGCCTTTGCCATAGACTTTCTTCCGGCCGGTAATCCCGTCGTGATCGGGACCGGTCCCGGAGGCGGACAGGAAAATGAGTTTGTCTCGGTGGGACTGTTCGCTGAAGCTGACGGCGGTACCGGGATGTACAAGCCTGCCATCGTCTCTCGTCCGGAGGCTGTGATTCCCGCTCCTGTCGAAGAGCCGGCCTCCACCGCTGAAGAAACCTTTGAGCAGCAAGGCACCCCAAGAAAAATCCCTCCCCCTTCCGAGCCCCAGACACCTAGCCCCGGGGCGATTCCTCAGGAACCCGAGCCCGGTAGTGGCGGGGCCAGTGGGGCCAACCCCGGTTCCGGGGGCGGCTTCGGAGGAGGTCAGGGAGTCATCATCGGGTCGGGGACGGGCGAGGGAGCGATGGATTCCTGGTATGTGCGCCAGGTGGAACAACGGGTGGGACAGAACTGGCTCAAAACCTCTCTGGGTCAACTGGACCAATCCGTCCAGACCGTGATCAGTTTCGAAATCAACCGCAACGGGAAAGTCGAAAACATCCAGATCGACCAGAGAAGCGGAATTCGCAGTGTGGATCTGGCAGCCGAGAGAGCGGTTCGGGCCAGCGGTCCCCTGCCTCCTCTGCCCTTTGAATTCCGCCAGCAAAGGGTAAAGTTTGTCGCCCATTTTGAGTATCCTCCTAGATAGACGGAAACAGCCGATGAAGGGAAGACTTTTAATTTTATGCTGGATTTCTCTGGGCGCCCTTGCCCAGGCTCAGAGTCCGGATGTGTTGATTTATCCGAGGCCTCGTGAGGATACCAAGCTGGCCGTGGTCAACTTCGTACCGCGCACGGTGGCCACCCAGGAAGTCCAGTCTGTCGCCGACACCTTTAACGAGGTTGTGTGGAAGGATCTGGAATTTTCGGCTTTCTTCGAGATGCCTTCCAGGAGTTTTTATCCGTTGAAGCCGCTGCGATTTCCCATCGATGTGAACTTTGACAACTGGCAGGTACCCACCCTGGATGTTGATTTCCTGCTTTTCGGTAATCTACAGGTGGATCGGTCCCTGGCCATGGTGGAAGCCTACCTCTATGACGTCAAGACGCATCAGCAGGTTCTGGGGAAACGCTACACCATCTCGGATAGTTCTCAGATCCAGAGAGTGGCCCATGAGTTCGCGGACCAGGTCGTTTTCCAGCTTTCCGCCGGCACCAGCCAGGGTGTCGCTCGAGCTCAAATCGCCTTCACCTCGCTCAAGGGCGGCAGCAAAGAAGTCTACATCATGGACTATGACGGGGGAAATC
>JAPYTY010000445.1 GCA_029942065.1 Acidobacteriota bacterium
CGCGTCGTCAGTCCATGGAACTGGCCATTGTCCAATACCTGAACAACCGGCAGCGAGTTCAAATCGGCGTTCTTGCTCCGATCGAAATCACCTCAGCTCAGGCCGAGGTAGCAACCCGTGAGCAGGAGATGATTCAGGCAGAGGTCCAGATCGTCAATGCTCAAAACGCTCTGAAACGGCTGCTGGCTCCTGATCCCAGCCACAGCATCTGGAACCTGAGCTTGATCCCTACCGATCCTCCCGAGCCCCGAGATGTTCAGATCGGGATGGAGGAGGCCATCCAGACGGCTCTGGCCCGGCGCCCTGAACTCGAGCAGATGAGACTGGAGCTCGAGAAGAATGAAGTCGACCAGGAGTACTTCATCCAGGCGGGGAAACCCATGGTGAATGTGCGGGCCAACTTCGGTTCCACGGGCCGCTCCGGTGTGGTTTTCAAAAATGTAGCAGTCGATTTTGATGGTGATGGAATCCCGGACCGGCAGCAGAGGGTTCCAGACCCGGATAATCCGTCCTTTGGCAACCTGGCGGGTGCCGTCGGCCAGGCTTTCGGGTACGATTTCACCAACTGGGGTATCTTTGCCGATATTGAGTTTCCTCTTTTCAACCGCAGCAGTGAAGGCCAGTTGGCTCAGATCAGGATCAGTCAGGCCAGGTTGCTGAGCCAGATGAAGAATCAGCAACAGATGATCATTGTCGACGTGCGCAACTCCTATGAGAGTTTAGCCATCCAGGAGAAGCGCCTGGAGGCAGCCCGTGTGGCACGGCGACTGTCCGAAGAGCAACTCGATGGTGAGAACAAGAGGTTCGAGGCGGGGTTGTCCACCAATTTCGAGGTGTTGAGATTTCAAAGGGATCTGGCCCAGGCGATCGGGCAGGAGTTGAGGGCGCAGGTGGATTTCCAGCAGGCTCTGACCGCCCTGCGCAAGGCCATGTACACCATCGTGGATGACAATGACATCGTACTGGCAAAACAGAGAGAGACGGGGGGGAACTGAGCACTGACCCCTAACCGCTGACCCCTGACCGGAAGGATCCAGAATGAAAAGTCCGGAGTGTGGGAGGCGCCTCAGTGCGCCGATTCCGGAGGGCCGTTCACAGAGCGGCCGCTACAAGCTTTTGCCAGGACGTGAATCGTGAACCTGGAAACGTGAAACGGCCCGCTCTAAAGAGCGGGCCTCCGGGTTATAATCTCCGCACATGAATTTGATAGACGTATACGTCATCGTGGTAGGGCTCATGGTGGGGAGCTTTCTCAACGTCTGTATCTACCGGGTGCCGCGGGGTCGATCGGTTGTTCAACCTCGTTCGGCCTGCCCCCACTGCAATCATCCCATCAGCGCTCTGGAAAACATTCCCGTTCTCAGTTATTTACTGCTGGGGAGGAAGTGCCGCCAATGTGGCGCCGGAATTTCCTGGGTCTATCCACTGGTGGAGGCCCTGACCGGAACGCTGTTCTACCTTCTGTACATTAAATATGGGTTTCTAACTCCTTTCTGGGTCAACATCGTCTTTTTCAGCATTCTCGTGATTTTGATTTTCATTGATCTCTTTGAACGACTTCTGCCCAATGTTTTCACTCTGGGCGGTCTGGCCTTCGGATTCGTGATTGCGCCCTTTCAATCAGGCGAATTCTTTCCGAATCTCGGGCCGATAAATCTTTCCACGGTGCTGCTCCGCTATGTCGATTCCCTTCTGGGCGTCCTGATGGGTGCCGGGTTTCTCTGGCTGGTGGCAGAGGTTTACCTGAGAGTGAAAAAGATAGAGGGGATGGGCTTCGGTGACATCAAGATGATGGCGATGGTGGGTGCCTTCCTGGGATGGCAACATACCTGGATGACCATTTTGCTGGGGTCGCTGTTGGGCGCCTTGATTGGATCGTTCTACATCTTTGTTCTGGGAAGGGGCGCCAAGTATGAGTTGCCCTTCGGAAGCTTTCTGGCGGTTGGAGCGATGATCAGTACCCTGTGGGGCGAACCCCTGTTGACCGCCTACCTGAGTCAGTTTTAGTCCGGAGCCCGCATAGCTTCTCTACTGCAGCGTCGCCGCCTTCATCTGAGCGGAGCGAAGCCGCCTTTATCTGAGCGGAGCGAAGACATCATCCGTCAGTCTTAAAGAAAAAATTATTCGTTAATTTTCTCCTCGGGACGTGCTAGTTAAGGACCAGCGAAGGCTAGACTTTGTAGCGGCGCTCTTGTGATCGACTCCGGCCCCCGCGGTCTTGGTTGAGAGTCAAACCCCGGAGCGTTGG
>JAPYTY010000446.1 GCA_029942065.1 Acidobacteriota bacterium
ATCCTCTTGTGGAACGTGGAACCTAGAACGCGGCCGAGCGGACCGAGGCCGCAAGACCCTATCTTCCATCAATACTGAAGGCGTAGACGGTATGGGGGCCGGAGTTCTGTGCTCCGCAGGCGGTGTAGACCACACCATTGGAAATGGCGATTCCGCCCCGACGGGGTGCCGGCAGCTGATAGTTCCAGAGCGACTCTCCCGTCTCCACGTCAAGAGCCTGCAGGGTGCCGTCTCTGAAGCCCTGGTAAAAGAGACCATTGGCCCCGGCCGCAGCGCCCTGAATGCTGGAGGCATTGGGAGTCCACCACAGAATCTCTCCGGTCCAGGCGTGAAGGGCTACGGTAGCCGACTGGGCAATGAGCCGATGATTGGAAGCCGAGTTGTTCACCACAAAAATCTTGTCGTGGCCGTAGGCGGTGCTGTTTAAAGTGGGCCCGCCGTTGGTGACTCCGGTCGTCCACAAATGCTCTCCGGTATCCCGGTCGAAGGTATGAAACCCGGTCTTGCTGCCGGCGCCAACACAGCGGCGCCGAGCTGCCGACCGTTCCGGATGGGTGGCCTCAAAGATCATCGGGTGACAGCTGAAGTCAAGATCAAAAGCATCCTGGGCCCGCAGCTGGTGATACCAGAGCAGCTCTCCTGATTCCATGTCGTTGGCGATGATGCTCTCGCTGAACAACATCGGTCCCGGGAGCCTACCATGCACACTGCCGGTGACGTTGTAAACCACACCCTGCTCCGGATCCAGAGCGGGAGCCGTCCAGACGGCACCTCCCCCGATGGTCTTGGGATCAGGGACGATGTCAAAGCGCCAGCGGACGGCGCTAGTCACGGCATCCAGGCAAGTGACATGGGAGCGCCCTCCCACGGTCGAAGTTCCAACATAAATTTTTCCGTCATAGATGATCGGAGTGGAGGAGATCTTGCTGCGATGGGTACCGGCCTGGGGATCCAGCTGCCTTCGCCATACTTCTTCCCCTGATCGGGCATCCAGGCAGTGAATTCGAGAGGATCCATCGCCGATGAAGATGCGTCCGTCGGCATAGCCTGCGGAACCTCGCATCTGTCCCAACGGATCGGCGTTGATTTCGGATTGGTATTGGCCCGGCTCATTGGGCTTGACGCCTTCCCAGGCATCGAATTTCCACTTCAATTCTCCCGAGGCGATGTCCAGCCCGTAAACCCAGCCGTCATTCGCCGCTGTATAGAGGGTGCCGTCAATGACCAGCGGAGTGCTCTGGCTAAAATCCTGCATCCCTTCGAAGGTCCACTTCAAAGCCAGTCGCCCCACGTTCTCCGGACCGATGATGCTCTCATCGGAATTGAATCGGGTGCTTCGAAGATCATATCCGAAGGCCCCCCAATCCCCCGGCTTCACACCTTGCACTCGGCGCTGCCCGAGGAGTGTCCACTCTTTTGCAGGAGCCAGCATCAACGCGCCTCCGGCCGCAGCAGCCGAGAACAAAAACTTTCGCCGATCCAGCATGGATTCTCTCCGGTCTGTTTGAAGCATAGATCCCCTCTCAGTGACGGTGCAGATCCTTGTGCATGATACGCCGGGTCTCGCTGAGCCGGTCATCGGCCGGCAGATCAACCAGGAACTGATTCATTTTTTCGTCATCTTCAGCCTCGAGCAACTGGGCCACATAATCGATAATGCTCTTGGGAAAAACGTCTTCCCTCTCATAGAGTTGTTGTTTATCACGCAGAATT
This sequence comes from Acidobacteriota bacterium, assembly GCA_029942065.1. Taxonomy (GTDB): domain Bacteria; phylum Acidobacteriota; class UBA6911; order RPQK01; family JADFOI01; genus JAPYTY01. Next base: position 1,714 of record JAPYTY010000446.1, read on the forward strand.
CGCGAGGATTCGACACAACTCCTGGGCAAGGCGGGAAGCTGCTCCAGAAGTTTCTGGTTCTTGAAGATATTGCCCGTGACGTAGTGCTTTTGAGCGATCTTCAAAGACTTCACATTGGACAATCCCCATTCCGCCGCCATCGTGATTCCTGCTGCCAGCAGGTAAACCATGGCGCTCCCATCGGGACTGCGTAATTCGATGGTCTGCCTGCCCGTCCCATCCTGCAAATCCTCGGTTTCCTGAAGATTGAGTTTACGTGCCAGATTCTCTCCGCCGGCCCAACCCAGGGGAACCCGGATCATGGCGCTCCGGTTCAGGTCGCTCCAGCAAATCCTCGTCGGCGCCTCCTGATTGGGCACCAGCCGCAGATAAGCGGATGACACCATATTGCCGAAAGCCGTCAAGGAATCCGCATAATGACAGAACCCACCGATCATTTTTCTGGCCTCTTCGGAGATTTCTCCGTCCCCATTGGTCATCACATCCCGACCGTTTTTCATCAGTTCCATGTGCATGTGAAAACCATT
>JAPYTY010000447.1 GCA_029942065.1 Acidobacteriota bacterium
CTCCAAGCGGTGTCCACGGAAAGGCTTTTAATTAAGGTTCAGCAGCGCTGGAACTACTATCGGCGCATTTTTGCGGCGTACCTGACTTCTCGCAAGAGTCACCTGACCTTCTGGCATGGCGTACCGGAGGTCAGTGAAAACTTTCGGACGGGTGAGTTGGGGGAATATTATATGCCCTTTGCGGCCAAGGCCGACTACCCGGGCCAGTACGACTCGGCCGGCATCCCCCTCCTGAACTATCATGGGACCATAGGGCTCCAGTACAACCCGATTGCGATAGCCCAGTACGGCCTGGGAAACGATAATCTTTTGCAGCGGACTCGGGATCCGGACCGCCGTCGTAAGTTCCTCACAGCAGCCGGTTGGCTGGTGGACAACCTGGAGAAGAACCCTGCCGGTCTGTGGGTTTGGAACCACCATTTCGATTGGGAGTACCGGACCCTGCTCAGGGCCCCCTGGTATTCGGCTTTAGCCCAGGGCCAGGGCATCTCGGTGTTGGTTCGGGCTCATCGAGAGACAGATGATTTGGCCTATTTAAAGGCCGCTGAGAGGGCCTTCGAAACCTTCCTCAAGACCACCGAACAGGGTGGGATAACCCATGTGGATGGAGAAGGCTTCACCTGGTTCGAAGAAGTCATCCTGGATCCGCCAACCCACATTCTGAACGGCTTCATCTGGGCTTCGTGGGGTGTGTACGACTACTACCTCCATACAGGGAGCCGGGAGGCGGAATCCCTATTTTTCGAGGCGGTCCGGACACTCAAGGATAACCTGCACTCTTTCGATACCGGCTTCTGGTCTCTGTATGAGCAGTCGGGTACCCGCATGCGGATGTTGGCGAGCCCCTTTTACCACCATCTGCATATAAAGCAGCTGCAGGTGATGCATAAACTCACCGGTGATTCCGTGTTTTCCGATTATGCCGGCCAATGGGAGCTTTACCGCCACAGCCAGGTCAAGCGCGTGCGGGCTCTGGTTTACAAGGTTTTTTTCAAATTGCTGTATTACTGATCATGCACGTCCTGTTGATTCATCAGGCATTTGTCTCCGGCCAACAAGCCGGCGGTACCCGTCACTACGAACTGACCCGTCACCTGGCACAGGAAGGTCACCGAACTACCATCATTGCCAGCCGGCTGAATTACCTGACCGGGCGGCCGCACTCTTCGATTCGTGATCGCTTGAGGGTTGACCAGAAAGTGAATGGTGTCGAAGTCGTACGCACCTGGGCTTACCCTTCCCTGCATCGAAGCTTTTTGATGCGAATTTTCAGTTTTCTGAGTTTCATGGTTTCATCGTTCGTTGGTGCTTTACAGGTTAGGGGCGTGGAGGTCATCTGGGGGACCGTTCCCCCCATCTTCCAGGGTGTTCCGGCCTACCTGCTGGCTCGCTTGAAACGCATCCCGTTTGTTCTCGAGGTCCGTGACCTGTGGCCCGATTTTGCGATTGAGGTGGGTGTATTGAAAAACCCGCTCCTCATCTGGGCCTCTCGTCGGCTGGAGAGGTTTTTGTATCACCATGCCGACCATATTATTGTCAATTCTCCCGGATTCATTCCCCACCTGCGTCGCTGTGGTGTGCCTGAGTGCAAGATCGACCTGGTGACCAACAGCGTTGATGTGAGCATGTTCGACCCTGAGGATCGAGGAGAGGAGGTCCGGAGGAAGTGGAATTTGCAGGACAAGTTTGTGGCCATCTACGCTGGGGCGCATGGTCTGGCCAACGATCTGGAGACTGTTTTGTTGGCCGCCAAACGTCTTGAAATTTATCCCGAGATCTGTTTTGTCCTGATTGGAGATGGCAAAGAACGGGCTAACCTGGTAAACCAGGCCGAGGACCTGGGACTCATTAATGTCCATTTTATCCCTGCCCAGCCCAAGGAGAGGATGTCCTCATTCCTGGCTGCTGCCGATGTGTGCATCGCTATCCTGAAGGATATTCCGATGTTTCGCACCACCTATCCCAATAAGGTCTTCGACTACATGGCCTCCGGGCGGCCCACTGTATTGGCCATCGACGGGGTCATTCGGGAAGTGGTAGAAAATGCGGAGGGAGGTGTGTTTGTCCAGCCCGGGAGTCCCGGAGCTCTGGCCGAAGCCGTGCTGACATACAACCAGGACATTGATCTTCGCCTCCGCCACGGACGCAACTCCCGATCCTACGTGGCGGCATCCTTCGATCGCCAGCAGCAGGCTCTGCGGTTAAAGGCCACATTGGAGAAGGTATATAG
>JAPYTY010000448.1 GCA_029942065.1 Acidobacteriota bacterium
CCATTGTTCCTTCCATCCTCTACTACTTTTCCGTTTTTATTCAGGCCGATCTGGAGGCCGCCAGGCAGGGCATAGGAGCTGTTGTGGGCACGGAAATCCCTTCCCTTCGAAAGGTCCTGCGGGAAGGATGGTACTTCCCCATGCCCTTTGTGGTGCTGGTGATCGCTTTGTTTCAGTTCAATCTGACGCCAGAGACCTCGGGCCTTTATGCCGCCGGGTCCATTATTTTGCTGGGCCTGATCTTCAGTTATCGGGGTTTGCGGCTGCGGCCCGCCGATGTCCTGGAATCGCTCAAGATCACCGGTCTGTCTTCGACTCAGGTGGTGGTCATTGGCGCGGTTGCCGGCATGATCATGGGCATCGTGGATGTCACCGGGCTGGGCTTCGGCCTCACCTTCGTGCTGGTGCAGTTTGGTGAAAGCAGTCTGCTGCTGTTGCTGGCGCTCACTTCCGTGGTGTGCATCATCCTGGGGATGGGAATGCCCACCACCGCCATCTATTTCCTACTGGCGACTTTAGCGGCCCCTCCCATGATCCAGCTGGGAATCAGTCCCATAGCGGCCCACATGTTCGTTCTTTACCTCGGTTGCATGTCGATGATCACGCCGCCGGTGGCCCTGGCCGCCTTCACGGCTGCCAATCTAGCGCGGGCTGATCCCATGCGCACGGCGGTGGCGGCGGTTCGGTTCGGCTGGCCCGGATTGGTGGTACCTTTTTTATTCGTGTTTGCACCCAGCTTGCTTCTCGACGGCCCTGTCCTTGCTATCGTGCGGGACACGGTGACGGCCCTGATTGGGATCTGGCTGGCCTCCGCAGGAATCACCGGTCACTTCATGCGGCCGCTGACCCCCTTGACTCGCTCCGGCATGATCATCGCTGGGTTGGCGCTGCTGATTCCTTCCCAAATTTTCGCCCAGGGCTGGGTTCTGGAGGTCTTTGGAGGGGTCTTGTCGGCGGTTCTGGTGGCCGCGGAGTTCAAGAAGGCTAGGGCATAGCTGGAGATCAAAGACATTTCTTGAATAACAAGGAGATAAGTGATGGCTAAATCCAAAGTGGTGGTATTCGAGAAGGCCAACCAGCCCCTCGAGGTTCAGGAATTCGACATTCCGGAATTGAAAGAGGGCTGCGTTCTGGTGAAGACCGTTCTCTCTGGCGTGTGTGGAACCGATCCTCACTGCTGGAGGGGTCAGGTCAAGGGAATGCCGGTTCCGGTCATCCTGGGCCATGAGAGCGTGGGGCGGATCGACAAGATCGCTTCGGATCGCAAGACCGACAGCGTGGGGGAGCCGGTCAAGGAGGGCGACCTGATCTTCTGGGTGGCGGGACACCCTTGCGGCCAATGTCACGCCTGTGTGATTGAAAAGGACACCACCGGATGCATCGCCCGCCGCTCCTATGGCTGGAGCTACTCCTGTGCCGATTATCCCCACCTGACGGGTGGCTACTCCGAGTATGTCTTTCTGACCGCCCGGTCCTTCTTCTTCAAGATTCCCGACTCGGTGCCGGCTGAGGCGGCCATTGCCTTCGGCTGCGGGTTTCCCACCGCAGTTCGCGGATTTGACGTGATGGGTGGGGTCCAGCCGGGCGAGTCGGTGATCATCCAGGGGGCGGGCCCGGTGGGACTCTCCTGCCTGGTGATGGCCAAGCTGGGTGGAGCTTCGCCCATCGTGGTGATAGGGGCGCCGCCTTCACGATTGGAGCTGGCCCGGAGGCTGGGTGCTGACCTCACGGTGGACATCTCCGATCTGAAGGACTCGGAGTCTCGGATTCAGGCGGCGAAAGAGGCGGTTGGCGAGGTGAACCTGGTCATCGAGGCCACCGGTTTTCCCGAGGCGGTGGGAGAAGGCCTGGAACTGGTCAAGACCTTTGGAAGATATCTGGTCATGGGAGTTTTCTCGGACCTGGGGGCGGTGCCCATAAATCCCACCCGTATTGTAATTAAGAACATGCGGCTTTATGGCTCTGTTTTCTGGGAGCCCAAGCACCTGCATCGGGTGATCCAACTGCTCGCCGCCCACAATGACACGCTCTCCCTGCAGGATGCCGTCACCCATCGTTATGGCCTGGCGGAGGCCACCTCGGCGCTGGAGGATGTTGAAGGTCTGAAGTGCGTCAAGGCAGTTATCGACCCCTCCCTCTAGTCCGCACTATGCACAAATTGCCTACTACAGTTCCGCATCCATCCGCGCTGACTGTGTTGTGCTTCCTTGGGCTCCTCGGCGTACTGC
>JAPYTY010000449.1 GCA_029942065.1 Acidobacteriota bacterium
GGGGTAAGCTGAGCAGGGTCGAGAGGACCTGTTTGCCTCGAAACTCGAAGCGTGCCAGGAGGTAGGCCAAGAGGGTCCCAGGAATCATCACCAGGGCGGTCGACAGACCGGCCCAGAGCAGGGTGGCGCGAACCGCTTCGAAGGCTGTGTCAGGTGTGGTGGGCATGAAAGCGTCAATCCTGGGTGGGTAGCTCATCTTCGAGGGGAAGGAACCCGTGTTTTTCAAAGAGGGTCCGAGCGGCATCGGAGAAAAGAAACTCGATCCATGATTCCGCTGCCTGGGAGTGGGTGGTGTGGGTCAGGCGCGAGACCGCATAACGAATGGCAGGTCCCTGGTCCGGGGAAACCGTGTAAAGCCGTTGGACTCGGTCCCGGGCCGCCAGGTAGTCGGTTTGATAAACGATGCCGAGGACTCCATGGGCGGCTTCAACCTGTCCCACCACGGCACGGACATCGGGCGCCGGGGAGACCCTGTCGGCAACCGCTTCCCACAAGCCCTGATCCCTGCAGGAAAGGGTCTCGAGCCACCGTTTGGCGTAGCGCCCGGCCGGGACCGCTTCGGGGTTCCCCAGGGCCAGAAATCGAAAATCGAGTTGGCAAAGATCCGTGGCGGCCTCCATCTCCCAGGATGAGCCGGCATCGGCGATGATCACCAGCCGGTTGGAGAGGAGTTCCCGGCGGGCTCCGGCTTCGACTCGACCGGCTTGCTCGATCACGTCCATCCACTCCTGGTTGGCACTCACGAAAACATCGCCTTTCGAGGAGGCCAGGATTTGCTGGGTCAGGACGCCCGACCCGTTGAAGTTGAATGCCAGGTCCACCTCGAACTGGTTCTGGTAGAGGTCTCCGATCTCTTTCAAGACATCGGTCAAGCTCGCGGCGGCAAAGACCAGCAGTTCAGGTCGGACCGTTTCCGAAGCTCTAGATGTGCAGGCAGAACCACTGAGAATCCATCCCAGCAGTACCGTGAAGATCAGCGCTCTTTTCATCTTCTGGAAAGTGGGCATTTGCTACTCGAGTTCACCGGTATGACGGGTGTCGTAGCCTGGAAGCTGCTGGAGATCTTTTTGATAGGGACTGGAGCGAACCGCTGTCAGGAGGGTCTGGATGCCAGGATCCGATTCGGCCTGGGCAGGAAAACAGAGGTCGTAGCTTTCCTCTCTGACCTTGAGAAAGCGCAGGCCACGCTCTTCAGCCGGCAGGCGCACGCAGACACCGGCTTGGGCCCAGCCGCTGGCAATGGTTTCGGTGACTCCATGGTGGTCCAGAGCCTGGTGGTGATAGCCTTTGGGTTTCCGCCGACGCCCCAGGATTTGATCCAGGCATTGACGAGAACCCGAGCCCTCTTCTCGACCCACCCAGCGGAGATTCGAAGCCAGGACGGATTGAATAGATCCCGCCTTGAGGGAAGGATCCAGAGCTATGCCCTCTTCCCACCTGGCCACGTGCAGCAGGCGGAAGTTCTCTTTCAGCAGGCTGCCGGCCTTGGCCGAGTTTCGATTGCGAGCCTGACCGGTGGAGAAGTGAAGCCCGGCGGCATGGACCAGGCCCTGACTCAGGAGTTCCACCGCCCGGTGAGAGGAGCGGGTAAGGGGGAGGACACGGAAATCGCTTGTGGCATGGATCCGGTCAGCCAGAAGACCGATGGCCGGATCACAGCCGGCAAGGACCAGGGTCTTTTCAGGATCACCCGGGCGGGTCGATTCGACCTGATCTTTCTGGAACACACCGTCGTGAGTCAAGGTCCCTGCCAGAGTCGGCTCCGAAGGGAAGAGCAGGGTCTGGCCTCGCACTCTGGCTTGCCAGAATCGGCCGCTGCTCCTGGGGGGCTTCCAGGCCCACCGGGCAGCCTGGAGATTCATTTTTCGGAGGCTGAAAAGCGCTTCGACCGAACAATCGAAGGCTCGGGCCAGTGAAAGGGCGGCTGCGGTTGAGGGAACGACCCGTCCCGTTTCAATGGCGCTGATCTCGGCTCGGGAAAGACCTGAACGGTCCGCCAGTTGTTGCTGGGACCAGCCCAGGCGCAGCCGATACTCGGGAAGGGAGTGCAAGAGCATGACATGATAATATCAAGATTTGATATGAATATGTCAAATGGGATTAAGCCGGGTATCGCACCCCTCCGCCAGGTTTGCGCTTCAGCCAGGCTGAACTACAATCTTCCCTACTGTTGCTACGGGCTAAAGGAGGATTTCATGGCTACACAAGATAAGTGCTGTACGATCGTT
>JAPYTY010000450.1 GCA_029942065.1 Acidobacteriota bacterium
GGGTATGGGTCTCAAAGATGCGGCGCGTCTAGCCAAGGAGTTCGTTACCGAGGCCATTCGCCACTCCTTCTCGCTGGGTCATGGCCATGGGCCACTGGGGCATTTCTGGAAATACTGGGATCAAACGTAGGAGATAGGATTACGGAAAAGGAATCCAGAACTCAGAATGAAGAGTCCGGAGTGTGGGAGGCACCTCAGGTGCCGAATCCGGAGAGCCGCTCATAGAGCGGCCACTACAAAACCGTGCGGACTGACAGAAGGGCGCACAACTGTAAGCCCCTACACTTTTTCAAGGGATACTGTCTCCTGGCTCCTGGCTCCTGGCTTCTCTCTTTTCCTCGCCACTTGGTCCGTTCCAACGTTTTGTGATAATCTGGTTCCTAGATACTGCTTTTCATCATGCTTTAAATGCATGAAAGGAGATAGGTTATGGCCTCTGGAGGAGACAAGTTTGTTTATTTTTTGGTGGGGGGGTTTGTAGGTGCAACAGTGGCCTTGCTGTTTTCTCCCAAATCGGGAGAGCAGACCCGACAATTCCTGGAAGGAAAATACGAAGATGGCTCTGAACGGTTAGGCGAGAAGGCTCGAGAGGGGAAGGAACGCGTCAAGGGAAAGTCCCTCGAAATGGCCGAAAGGATGACGGAAAATATTACTAAAGGGAAGGAAATCCTCAGGCAACAGAAAGACCAGGTCTCTGCTGCCATTGACGCCGGAAAGGATGCCTATGAGGCAGAAAGGCGCAATCTTACCGATGTCTCGGCTGGGAAAAAGAAGAGTAAAAACAAAAAGTCGTAGTAGTAGAGGTGTGTTGAGTGAGTCCTGAAGCCCTTTTAATTGTTTTTGTCGGCATCAGTGCCGTCGCCTTGGCAGCTCAGAGCCTTTCCATGTGGCAGACCTCCAAATCCATCACCCGGATGGTCGAAAATTTGGAAGATCAGTCCAGGGAAATGGAAAAGAGCGCTCAGGAAGTGCTGCAGCGAGTCCAGGGAGTTGTTGACCAGATGGCACCCCTGGGTGAAATGGCCGAAAGTGTCAAAACCAATGTCGACCTCATCTCTCAGATGGTGACCGAACGAGCCCAGGATCTTGATCAATTCGTTCAGGAAATAACCGAAATGAGCCGAGAACAGGCTTCCAGAGTCAATCACGTCGTGGGCGACACAGTCGAGAAATTCGAACAGACGACGGAGATGATCCAGGAGGATGTCCTCAAGCCGGCCGTCGAGATATCCTCCTTCCTCAAGGGCCTCAAGGCGGGTCTCACCTATCTGTTCAACAGGAAAACCCCGGTCCCACCCACCGAAAGCAATCCCGAAGAGGAAGAACTCTTTATTTAGGCTGGCGAATTCATGAATTCTCTACTGCAGCGCCGACGTGCCGGATGGGCCGCTCACAGAGCGACCGCTACAAGACTGAGCCGGCTGATTGAAGGGCGCACGGCCGTGCACCCCTACGCTTTTTAAAATTTCTTCCACCTCAGCAAGACGCTTCCCCAGGTGAAACCGGCTCCGAAACTGGCCAGGAGCACCAGATCTCCCTCGTTGATTCTTCCCTTCTGATTAGCCTCTGCCAGTCCGATGGGAATCGTTGCCGCTGTGGTATTGGCGTACTGATCGATATTGATCGCGACCTGTTCAGGACGAAGATTCAGCCGTTTCAGCGATGACTGGATAATTCGGAGATTGGCCTGGTGGGGGACGTAGAGCCCCACATCCTCAGCCGAATAACCATTTCTCTCCAGAATCTTGGCGGATACCTCCGAGATGAGTTTGACGGCGGATTTGAATACATTCCTTCCGTCCTGGTGCACACAGTGCATTTTCTTGTCCACCGTCTCATGGCTCGCAGGATGGAGACTGCCGCCGCCCGGCATGTAAAGAAATTTTCCGCCTGCCCCATCGCTGTGAAGCATGAAGTCAAGAATCCCAACGTCCTCCTCTTCCGTGGGTTCCAACAGGACCGCCCCCGCACCGTCTCCAAACAAGACACAGGTCGTCCGGTCTTCAAAATTAAGAATTGAACTCATGACATCCGTTCCGATAACCAAGACCTTTTTGCACATGCCGGTCTGCACAAACTGGGCCCCCGTCGCCATGGCGTAGAGAAAACCCGAACAGGCCCCTGACAGATCGAAGCTCCAGGCATTTTTGGCCCCAATCTTGTCTTGAACGATACAGGCAGTGGAGGGAAACATCATGTCCGGGGTGACCGTAGCAACCACAATG
>JAPYTY010000451.1 GCA_029942065.1 Acidobacteriota bacterium
CAGAGTATTTTCGAATGTTTTAAAATCAGAAAATCGGGGCGGTGGGAGGACATTGAAAACCACGGCATCAACACTGTAGAGATCTCTCAGGTGATCCAGGCTTTTTTGCTCCCAGGCCTTCACATGCTGACGATGCAGATTGAGTAAACGTTCCCTGGAATTGTTACGCATAACTCGGAAACGATCGATTTTACCAAAAAGAAACCTGATTAAACAGTTTTATCTCGTAGAAATTATGCTTACCCCCTTGTTTTAAAGCAATTTACAAGCCTTCCTGGCTGAAGGGACCCAAGACGTCCAAATCGTTCATTTTCCGGGCGAGGCGTGGTAGGGTCCGATGCATTGGAGAAGCTATGCCTAATATGGAACCGGGGTTCACTTCAGAGCACAGGTCACTCTTGATCGAGTTCAAACGCGCTGAGATCATCTTGTTCGGCGAGACCATTCAGGAAAAATTCGGCTTGAATTCTCCCGTTTACCTGGATCTACGCGAGAAGCTCTACGACCGAGTTGATCTGTTGTGGAGTACAGGAGGTGCATTTTTCCGGAAGATCGACTCACTGGCCGACCCAGACTCCAGCCAAGTCGTGATAGGAGTGCCGGATACGGCCACCCCGTTGGCACTGTCCACGGTATTGTACTCCTGGAAACAGAGAGCGAACACTCCAATGCACTACCTTCTCCTGCGCAAGGAAGGAAAATCCTACGGCTCGGCTCCGCCCAGCCATGTCATTGGCAAGAAAAATTGCAAGGACTGTGAGTACAACCTCATTGACGACGTCGTTGCCTCGGGCAGGAGCAAATGGAAAGCGATTCAAAGGTTGAAAAAGGAAGGCATCGCAGTCCAAAGAATCATTGCGTTTTTCGACCGCCAGCAAGGCGGTTCTGAATTGTTGGAACAGGAAGGATATCCCGTACATTCCGTCTTCAAACTCCTCGATGTCGTGACTTTTTACCTGGAGGAAGGCCTCGTCAACGAAGCTCAGCACCGGGAAATCTGCGCGTTCGTCCAATCCCGCAGGTTCGACAGGACTCTTTGGGAAGATTAGGCTATAATTAGGCTTTTAGTCGGGTTTATGTGCAATCTGAGCTTTCCAAAATAAAGCATCCCGGCTGAGGAGCAGTCAGTATGCCTTCATTGTGGTCCGAAACGAATCCCGTCAGATTGGACACCTCGCTGCCAGGGCTGGGGCCGGGCATAGCAAACAGGAAAACCAGGAGATGCTGAGTTCTTTCAGCAGGGAGGATGTGTCCAACATTCTCGGAATCAGGGCCGGACGTCTGCGGTACTGGAACCGAATCGGTCTGGTCAAACCCAGCACTCACCAAAAAGGCAAACGCTACTATAATTTTCACGATTTGATCTGCCTCAAAACCGCAAAGGGCCTCGTTTCACAAGGCCTTCAAGCAACAAAGGTGAAAAGAAGCGTGGAGTCTCTCAGGAAAAAATTTCCCGAACTTGAAGACCGTTGGGCTGGTCAGCGCCTGTATGTGTTCGGATCGCGTGCCCTCATCAGTCATAGAGACAACCTCATGGACACCCAATCCGGTCAACTGCTCTTCAAATTCAATCTCGACGATCTGACCAGGGACCTACACGATCAGGTGAAAGATTTCAGTTTCCACAAAACGGCGGAAGACTGGTTCGCAGAGGGGCTTGTATACGATTCCAGCGAGGAAACCTTTGACCTCGCGCTTCAAGCCTACAGAGAGGCGGTGAAACTGAATCCGAAATTTTCCGATGCCTACGTCAACATGGGCAATATCTTCTTCTACCTGAAGAAATATGAAGAGGCCACACCGTACTTTCGATTCGCCATCGAAGCTGAACCGGGCAACGCCAGAGCCTTCTTCAATCTGGGCAGCGCTTTAGATGAGATGGGATCGACCAGGGAAGCCATTGACTGCTACCAGAAGGCCCGGGATCTGGATGCCAGCTTTCCCGATGTTCACTACAATTTGGCCGCCGCCTGTGAAAAACTGGAACAGTGGAGAGAAGCTTTTCACCATTGGACAACCTATCTGAAATGGGATTCTCTCAGTCCCCAGGCTGAATTTGCCCGCACGCGCATCCGATTGTTGAAATCCAATTTGGCCCGGCACTAACTGTTTAACTTGCCTCAATCGCGGGGTATGATACGGGCTGATTGATTGGAGCCAAGTGACATGATTAGCCGGGCAATGGAAGACTATTTGAAAGCGATATATCAGTCCTCTTC
>JAPYTY010000452.1 GCA_029942065.1 Acidobacteriota bacterium
GACATCTTCTTCGTGTCTTGGTGGTGAAGGGCTGGCAAACAAGTCTTCAGTTGCTGCCGCGCTCGCCGAAGTGACGGATGTGCTCGGCTAACAGGATGTCGGGTTCCAGAACCAGGCCATCCTTGATGACCCGATGGATCTTCCGGGTGTTGCTGATCTCTGTCAGGGGATTCTCATCCAGGATGATCAGATCGGCATACTTCCCCGGCTCTACCGTACCCAGATCCTTTTCCCTGGCCATGACCCTGGCATTGTTGAAAGTCGCCACCTGGATCACCTCCATGGGAGTGAGACCGGCCTTGACAAAAAGCTCAAGTTCCTGGTGCATGCTCCAGCCGGGCAAGGCACCATCAGGCGCAGCGGCCTGGGAATCGGCCCCCATGATCAAGAAGCCTCCCGCCCGGTAAAATCGGCGGGTTACCTCCTGCATGAGACTTAAGGTTCGGGTCCATTCCGCCCGCTCCTCCGGTCCATAAATGCCATAGCGATTGGCACGGTCATACTGCTTGGGCATGTATCGAAAGGCCTCATCGGCCTCCAGTTCCGGAGTGTTTCGCACCACAAAACCCCGATAGTGGTTAATCAGGGTGGGATCCAGGTAGACATCATTGGCCACCATTCGCTCGATCAGATGGTCCACCTTGTCCAGATTGACCACCCGATTGAGCCGTCCGTAGTAGTACTTGAAAAAATGCTCGCGATTGCTCCAGTCAAAGTTGGAAGGGAGGGGAGGATTTTCATCAATGCAATCCTCCATTAGATCGGTCACGTGCTCGATACCGTCCAATCCGGCTTCGACGGCTGCCAGGGCGCCCGGATCGATTCGAGTATGGCCGTAGACAAGCAGTCCATGGGCATGAGCAACCTCCACGATTTCCCTGAGTTCATCGAGGGTATAACCGGTCACCTTGATCCCATCCACTCCCCGCTCCGCCAGGTACTCGGTCATGGCCCTGGCGCTTTCGAATCCCCCGGACTTCACCGATCGCGGATTGATCCCCATTCCGGACACCACCAATCTGGGAGCCAGTAGATTGCCGACGGAAATTTCTTCGCGCAGAGTCAGAATTTTATCCACGGCAGTGCCGACATCCCTTACCGTGGTCACACCGTGGGCCAGATAAAGGCGGTGCAAGAAGGGAGCGCTGTAGTGAACATGAGCGTCGATAAGACCTGGGATAATGTACTTACCGCGGCCATTGATGAGCCGTGCTCCCGAGGGAATTTGAAGCTCACCCGTTGGGCCGATCTGACGGATTCGATTCTCTTCAATGAGAATGGTGACTCCACCCGCAGGGGGTGCTCCGGTGCCGTCAATAAGGGTCGTGTTTTCAATGGCAATAAAAGCATCCCGGATGGGCGGGAAGGTACCCTGTCCCCAAACGGGTAGGGTCAGAAACACACACCAGATAACGAGAATCAGTGCCGGCTGGGATCTGTCTAATCTTTGCATGGGTCGAACCCCCTCTTTGGTGGTAGTTCCGTGACTCTAAAGTACGTTCGTACCTTATATACTAATTTCGACTCTCTATCATTTAAAAGAAAAATCGGAATCCGCTGTCCCAGATCCGAATCGTTCTCGATGCGGAGCATCAGCGACACGCTCAATCCCTTTTCAGTCAAGGGCTTCAAGCACATTCCATGAGGCCTCCATCCGCACTGGGATGCCCTGAATTTGGCTTCTGAGTGTGAACTCCAGCTTACAGTTAGAGCATCTGAGGGGAGTAAACAAGTTATCTAAAAACAAGTTACACGGTTGTTGCCTTCAAAATCGGAGCGTCAATAAAATGTCGCTTCGCGCGACTGACCGGCTGCCCATCAAGGAGGGCCCCTTGCCGATGCGACGGTTGCCACCTTTGAATCCCGAACCGAGCGGATCCCGACCCTGGAATTGCCAGACCTGGCAGAAGCTCGACTCAGGGGCAGGGCCTGGGGTATACTCTGCCCACTTATTTTAAGCTGATGGTTAAAGAACAAGCACACGACAAGACCGGTCGCAATCAGCCTTGCCCCTGTGGCTCAGGTAAAAAATACAAACAGTGCTGTGCCCTCAAGGAGGGACGCAGCTGGACCAGCCGGCCCGGGGGAAAGGCGATCATGGTGGTGGCCGGTTTAGCGATCGCCATGTTGCTCGGGTATTCCATTGCCCAGATGGGTGGAAGTGGGGCGGGTCGGGCTCGATCCAGTGCCAGGACACTTTCGAGTGCACCTTATTATA
>JAPYTY010000453.1 GCA_029942065.1 Acidobacteriota bacterium
CTGTGGCCCGTAACCAGAGCGCATCAAGAGCAGCGGAGTTTTCCTGGATCCACAGGCAAGGATGATGTGGTCTGCCCTCATTTCGTAGGTGGAGGTGTGGCCGCGACAGATCAAGCCGCGGGCCACCCCGCGCTTCCCCTGGACATCGATCAGGATCTTCTCCACCTCGGTTTCGGCTACGATGTCCACTCCGTACTTTTCCGCCTTGGGGATATACGAGGCCAGGGTGCTGGATCGGGAGTCGTACTTGCACATCACGAAGGTACGACAATGTCCGCAGTAGATGCAGTTGCGCCGCGCCCCAATCTGTCGATGGGGGTCGTATCCCATCTGCCTGGCGACCTCATAGAAGAGCTTGTTGCCCCGGGTGTTGACGGCCTCGGGATACTCATGGATGTTGAATTCCCGGCGAATTTCTTCCACCGCCGGCAGGAGATTCTCCTCGGTCCAGTCCACTCCGGTCTCCCGCTGCCAGTGAAGATAGTCGATCGGAAAAGGGAGAAGCGCCGAACCCTGCCAGTGCAAAGAACTTCCTCCCACGATCCGCGCCCCGCGGTCAGGCCAGTGGAAGGCCGGGTCGGAACCTCCCAGGTTGGTAAATCTCCGGCGCTTCTCCTGGGATCCGTAGCCGGGGTTGGGGGCGCCCTGGAGGTAGGGACCGGCCTCGATCAGGGCCACTTTCAGCGGCTCTCCCGTGTTTGGATGAAGCCCCTTCTCGGCGATGTTGGCGGCCAGAATGGGTCCGGAAAAACCGGCCCCGATGATAGCAACGTCGTAGCTGGACTCAGCGATGGTGGTTGGCTCCTTTTAGCCCGTACGGTGTATAGGGCGGTCTCGACCGCATGCTTCCCATGCCCTAGGCAACGTCTTTCAAGGATAAGACCCAAACGGGTTGAAGGCAAGAGGTACTAGCCCGCTGCAGAAAAAAGTACCGAATGATCCGGGCTACCCGTTCAACCGATAAAACCAGAAGGCGCAGATGCCCGCCACCACCAGGTAGATCGACAACCAGGCAAAATCAAAATTCGGCCGCCAATTCCCCTCTTTGTCTCGAGAAACCGGTAGGGCAAAAAAATAACTGGAAGCGATCACACTGAACACAAACAGACTCGCTGCCGCCAGGTCATTTCCCACACTGAAACCACCCGTGACGAGGGAATAGATGAAAACCAGCGCGCCAATGACTAAGATAACTACCTTGGCTATTCTCATGGACGGTCTACTTTAGAGCCAATGGGCCTTGTCTGCAAGCAAGAAAATGCTGATGGCTGACTTTTTCTTTGGAAATAGGCAGCCCAGGCCAACACGGAACACGCGCGTCCCAAGGAGTTATTTTTTCACTACCTTGAAGGTTTCAGGGATAATATTAGGGATCATAAACTTTAGGGAAGAACTCATGGAACGAGGAAAATCTTGTTATTGGCTTTTCTTGGGTCTGCTTTTGGTGCTGGGCTGCGCCGCACCCGAGCAGGGCGCCCCCACCACTTTGACCAACCAGGTACCCGGGACGGGGATGTTGACCGGCGAGGTCACCGCACCCAGCGCTTTTCAAGCCGCCCGTGTGTATGCCAAAAATTTGGACAAAGACATTCTCTACATGGTCTATACCGGGGGCGGCCACTACCAGACCGTCGCCATGCTGCCGGGAAGCTATGAGATCTGGGTGGAAAAGCCAGGCTTTGACTCCGACACGGAAACGATCCAGGTCGAAGCGGGAGGAGATCTGAACGTCGACTTCTCGCTCAGAGAGGTTTCCGCCCAGGCTGTGGGTCAGGGAACCTTCATGGGATTGGACCGGGGAGGCAGGGCCAAGGATGCCCTGCTGCTCTCCTACGAGGAACTATATCCTGAGGATCCCATCAAACCCGTGTTTGAACAAAACTGCATCCAATGTCATGGAAAGAGCTTTCTGACCTTCTTCCACAAAAGCGCCGAGAAGTGGGACAAGACCCTGGGAGCCATGCTGGAGACTCGCATTCCTCCGGACACCGTCGATGCCGACCAGCGCAAGGATCTGGTTCGGTACCTGAGTTCTCATTTCGGTCCAGACAGTCCTGACCGCAGGATGAAGCTGGATGTGGAGATACCACTGGATGAAGAAGCCCTCTCCAAGGCCCAGTATATGGAGTATATTCTGCCCCTGGATGAGGCTCGCCCTCGCCGCTGGTTACAGGAAGTTCATCTCGATTTCGAGGGCAACGTCTGGTAC
>JAPYTY010000454.1 GCA_029942065.1 Acidobacteriota bacterium
GGCAATAAAGGCATTGAATATCGTAATCGGTCACATGCACCTTGTGGTCGAAGGCGATGGGCTGATCCGGCGAGTACGAATCTCCCTGGGGAAAGATCCAGGAGCACCCTGCTGCCGAAAGCAGAATCAAAACGATGGATACCGCAAGTGACACAGTTCTGGACATGACACAATCGTGTACCGGGATGGGGCAGGGGAGAGAGTCCTGAAAAAAATGGTCGCTCCCTTCAACTGTTTCGGCGCGACCCGGATCATCGCCGCCGACAACAGACAGGCCTTCCTCAAAAGGCCCTCTTGCTGGACGCCAGATGCCTCAAGTCACCTATTTTGGCCTCCAGTTCGTGGTGTACCCCAAGTGGTACGAGGGTAAGCCCCTCGTATCCGCCCGGTAAGTTTAAGCGATGGGAGAGGATTGTCAAGGAAGCAGAGTTGGCTAGAATTCAACTTGATACTGGGCGCGTAGTTCATCTTTGAGACTGCCGGTGTCGAAATCCTTCAGATAATTGATTTGGAACTTGGATCGGTGCTCATCCAGAAGGAGACTCAGCCCCACCGTCAGGAGCTTCAGCTGATCCAGGCGATCACGGTCACTTTGCCCAATGTGCTCATAGCGAAGCACGGGCTGAATGTGAGTGACCCATTCGCTCCTGACAGGAAAGGCCCAGTGCCCGGCCAGGTAAAAAGCGGAACTCAGGAGCTCTCCATCCCGAGCTCGATAGAATTCACTTTGAAAACCGGAAAGATTGGTCCCCAGTTTGAGTTCCAGGTTGTAGCGGTCGTGTTGGCTGCCCTCACTTTCCGCCTTACCCTGAAGTATGGCCGTGCCAAGAGAAAACCATTCAAGAGGCGCCCACACGGCTCTTGCCGTCACATCCTTGGTTTTGTTGTTGTCACGCAGGAGCCGTCTTCCTCCGTTGGTCAGGGATAGCTGGAACAGCCATTTTGGCCAATGACTTTCCAGATGGACTCCCAGTTCCTCGGCAGCTGAAAAACGGTCGCTGACTTCGGAGCGGTCCACAAAGGGAAGCTGGGCGGTGGAGCTCAGCTCATTCAGGCCGATGGGAGACTTTTCCATCCCCAGCTTCAAGTGAAGCCATGGCAGGTGCGACAATCGGAGGTAGGTGCGGCGAACCGGGTTGTCGGGTTGAGTGGTTTCAAATTCCAGAGAAAAGTCGACATGGGGAGCAATGTTGCCCTTGACTCCGATTTCCGCCTTGCGAAGAGAAAAGGTATCGTTTCTGGAAGTATCGGCAGGGAAATCGGCACGCGTCTGAATCAGTAGATCGAATCGGGGAGGGTTCTTCTGGTAGGCCTCCGGAACGGAGGACGGAAGCCTGGAGGGGGTATTCAAGGCCGGAGCTTGACTCGGTTTTGCCGGTTCCGGTGAAGGCGGGAGCGAAGAGAGGGCCATGGATTCCAATTCTGGAGACGGGTCTACCGCCTGTTCCAGAAATGCCTCGAGTCGAGCGATCCTGGATTTCAAGTCGGCCAGTTCGCTGCGAACCTCCGCCCTGAAATCTCCCTGTTGTGCCCAGACCTGGCCAGGAATGGTCAATGCCAATATCACTGTGGACCCCACAAGTTTCCGCATAAAATTCCCTCCAAGAGTCAGGTGTTTGTCGTCGACAAGAGAATACCGAAGATGGAAGACAGAAGACAGAAGACAGAAGAAGGAGCCAGGAGTCAGGAGTCAGGAGTCAGGAGTCAGGAGACAGGGCTGACCAGCTGACCTCGACGGGCTGCGCTCGCCTGCTGACCAGAGGAATCTAGAATGGGGATTGAAGGGTTTGGGATTTTGATTTTCGAATGTGGAGTTTATTTCGGATTTGGGATTTAGGATTTCCGGGCAGAATTCAAATTATGCATAATGCGGTCTAGGTATTACTATGCCGAAAGATAAATCAAAGGGCACCCTGACCGGTCGTCTCGTCTGTCACCCCGACGGATACGGGTTTGTCATCGTTGAAGAACCCGGCCTGGATGAGGATGTTTTTATCCCGCCCAAGAAAATGGGAGATGCGGTTGACGGTGACACGGTCCGGGTTCGCCTGATTCCTTCCCATCGTCGCCGGAAAAAAGGACAGGGCTCGCTGGAAGGAGAGGTGTGTGAAGTCCTCTTGCGAGGACGCGAGACCCTGGTGGGAAAGCTCTTTCATTCCCGGCAGGATGTTTTTGTGGCTCCCCTGGACGGGCGGTATTACTA
>JAPYTY010000455.1 GCA_029942065.1 Acidobacteriota bacterium
GGCCTATGCGCCTCTCGAGGAGGTACAGGAAAAGCTGGATCGATTCCAGCACACCCCCATGCTGATTTGCTGGGGAGAAAGGGATTTTGCATTTGACCCGGATTTTCTGGAGGAATGGGTCAAGCGTTTCCCCGAAGCGCAGGTGCATCGTTTTCCTGAGGCGGGCCATTATGTGCTGGAGGAGGTGCCGGAACAGGTCATCCCCCTTGTAGAGGAGTTCCTGGAGAACAACAACCAGCAGGGCCCATGAGTATCTCGCCCAACATCGCTCATCATCTTTCGGTTCTTGCAACCGAGAGACCCACCCAGTCGGCAGTTATTACAACTGAAAGGCAAATGAATTTTCGCCAACTGGAGGACGAGAGTAATTGCTGTGCCCTGGGCCTCAGCCGGGTCGGAATTAAAAGAGGAGCCCGGGTGGCATTGATGGTGCGGCCGGGCATCGCCTTTGTAATTCTGAGTTTTGCGTTGATCAAATTGAATGCCACGGCGGTGTTGATTGATCCTGGAATCGGACGCAGGATGGTCAAAAAGTGTCTGGAAGAGGCTGAGCCGAAAGCTTTCATCGGCATACCGCTGGCCCACGCGGCCCGAATCGTCCTGGGATGGGCACCCAAGGTGCGGATTTGCGTGACGGTGGGAAGAGTCCGGCTGTGGGGCGGTCCTTCAATGGAACAGGTGATGAGCCTGGCCGAGCAGGATGAATTCGAGCCGGAGTCGTCCAATGCCGATGAACCGGCCGCTCTCGTTTTCACCTCGGGCAGTACGGGAACCCCCAAGGGAGTTCTCTACACTCACGGAATGTTCTCCGCCCAGGCAGGGTTGCTTCGGGATCATTTTGGCATCGAGCCCGGAGAAATCAATCTGGCCACGTTTCCCCTTTTTGCCCTTTTTGATCCTTTCATGCGAGTGACCACGGTTTTTCCCGAAATGGATTTTTCGCGACCCGGCACGGTGGACCCTCGGGAAATTATCGATCCGATCCAGAAGCACAAGGTGACCCATATGTTCGGGTCGCCGGCATTGCTGGATCGAGTGGGCCGGTATGGGAAATCGCATGGCACCGAGCTTCCCACCATCAAGCGTGTCTTGTCGGCCGGAGCACCCGTCTCTTCCCGGGTGCTGGAACGATTTTCTCACCTGTTGGGTCCGGAGGCAGATATTCACACGCCTTACGGAGCGACCGAAGCTCTGCCGGTCTGTTCCATCTCAGCCAGGGAAGTGCTCGAAATGGGAGGAACCGCTGAAGGTCGGGGAGTGTGTGTGGGACCTCCCATCAGCGGGGTGCAACTAGCCGCTATCGAGATCACCGATGATCCCATTTTCAGCTGGTCGGAAGACCTTCAGGTTGCGACCGGAAATATTGGTGAACTGGTGGTGTGGGGACCGAATGTTTCTCGGGGCTACTGGGGCCGGCCGGAGGCCGATCATGCGGCCAAGATTCAGGATGCAAGAGGTACGGTTCGCCACCGGATGGGTGATGTCGGGTATCTGGATCCCGAGGGTCGAGTCTGGTTTTGCGGACGCAAGTCTCAAAGGGTCATCACCTCCTCCGGTACGCTGTTCACGGTTCCCTGTGAGGGTATTTTCAATGCCCATCCCCAGGTTTACAGGAGTGCACTGGTGGGGGTGGGAAAGGCGCCCGAGCAACGGCCGGTTCTGTGTGTGGAAGTGGAGGCCGGAGCAGGGCATTCGCAAGCTTTAAAAAATGCGATCCTCCGGCTGGGCGCCGCCCATTCTCAGACCCGGGACATCAAGCATCTTCTGTTTCATCCTTCCTTCCCCGTGGATGTACGGCACAACGCCAAAATTGGCCGGGAGCACCTTGGCCGGTGGGCCGGGAAGCGGGTCTCAGGAAAGCCCTGGTGACCGGCGGCGGTGGATTCCTGGGAGGAGCCATCGTCAGGGGGCTGCTCCGGGACGGACACCGGGTCCGCAGTTTTTCGCGTGGACCTTATCCCTCCCTGGAAAAACTGGGCGTCGAAGTCCTGCAGGGGGATCTGGCTGAGGCGGCGAATGTCCGGGAGGCCTGTTGCGATTGCCAGGTGGTTTTCCATGTAGCCGCCAAAGCGGGAGTCTGGGGGAGGTATCGGGATTTTCATAAGGTCAATGTAACGGGTACGGAAAACGTGATCGCGGCATGCCGACAAGAGGGCATTTCCCGCCTGGTTTACACC
>JAPYTY010000456.1 GCA_029942065.1 Acidobacteriota bacterium
CTCCTCCAGCAGTTTGTTCCCCAGATCGATTCCCCTGTTCTTCTCCCTCTCAACCCCCAAACGCTCTTCTATGTTTTCTCGCAACTCCTTGAGGGTCTCGTACTCACCCAAATCCTTGGCGAACTCATCGTTGGGTTCGGGCAATTCCTTTTGCTTGATTTCACCCACTTTGACGGTAAAACAAAGCTTGTGCCCGGCCAGTTTTTCTTCCGGGTAGTCCGACTCGTACTGGACCTCAAAGGTCGTCTCTTCACCAACCCCAGTGCCTACCAGAGCCTTGTTAAAGGCTTCATGGGTGTGTTCCTCCCCCACCTGAATCACGACTCCTTCCTCCTCGAAGGGCTCGCGAGGATTTTCCGATTCCTCATCCTCCAGATACTCGCCGTGAAGATCAATTACCGCGTAGTCACCCTCCTGTATGGGGTGATCCTCCACCGCAACCAGCCGAGAGTGAGTTTCCCGTAAATTGTCCAGCTCCTCATCCACGTCTTCCGGGGTGACGGGCTTTGATTCGACCGTCACCTTCAGACCACGGTAGTCAGGAAGTTCAATTTCCGGCTGAATCTCAAAATTGGCTTCATAAACCAGCGGCTCCCCTTCTTCAAAGGTAAGATTGTCCAGAGACGGTTCGCCAATCGGCGCCACTCCCTTCTCCTTGATGGCCTTCTGATAAGAATCGGGGATCAATTTTTGAAGGACATCGTTGCGGATACTTTTCCGAAAGCGCCGCTTGATGAGTTCGACCGGAGCCTTTCCGGGACGAAAGCCGGGAAGGCGGGCCTGCTGCTTGTACTGCTTGGCCAACTGGTCCATTTCCTTCAGAGCAATACTGGCTGGAACCTCCACCTTTAAACGCTTCTTGACGGTGGTCACGTCTTCCAATTCGACCTGAATCTCCATAAGTATTCATTGTATCAAACCGGAGGCAGGAGAAGCGCACTTCGCGCCTTTACTCGTAGTATTCATAAATTGACTACTGCAGTGCCACATTCATCTGAGGAACGAAGACAACCTATGCATAATCCGGGTAGAGTAGCTCCTCCCTGACGCTCGGAGTGGAGAATTCGGAGAATCCAGGGTGCAAGGTTCGGTTCGGATTCAGGACTTCGGAATTCGGGTTTGTGACCAGCGGCCACTAGCTGGGCTCAACACCGATCAGCTTGCCCAGGAGTTCCAATACGGCCGGATCGAATTTGCCCTTTTTTGCATCTCGTCCCATCTCTGAAAAGGCTGCACGATTGTCCCATCGATCCCGGTAAGGGCGCCAGGCGGTCAGAGCACTGTAAGCGTCCGCCACGGCAACAATCCGTGCGCCGATCGGGATTTCCTCTTCCGGAGAGACCGTTAGGGTAGCCCGATCCGTTAAAGTTTTCATGGCTACCCTCGACGATATCCAGGAGGTTCTTGCTCTCATAGCCCATCTTTCGAATCATGCGTGCCGATTCCCGGCTGTGTTTGGCGACCTCCTCGAACTCCTCCTTGCTCAAACTCCCGGCTCGGTTCAGAAGATGATGCGGGATGATCATTTTGCCGAGATCGGCCAGGTAGCCGGCCTGCAGGATCTCCAGTTTCTCATGATTGGTCACTTTGAGCAGATCGGCCAATGCAAAGGAGAGAAAACCCACCACCCGGGCGTGTCCCACGGCTCCATCAATCACCTCCATGGGAAGCAGGATTTCTTCCGGGAAATCAAAGGCTTCCTCCACACTCTGGTGATATTCATCGTACAGCTCCGTTGGAATCACGTCGGTCTCCAGCAGGGAATTCTTTAAACCCAGCACTTCATACAAATGCAAACGATCTTTTTTCCCCCGAATCGTGACGGCATCCATCTGATTCATTTTCAGACTGACTGCTGCGTAGGACAGCTTCAGCTCATCATCATCCGGATCGATCTCCAGAGCTCGACTCAAATGCTCATGGGCCTGCAGGATGTCCTGGTGTTTCAAAAACTGTGCTCCCAGTTCCTTGAGTACCTTCACATCATCCGGATCCTCCTGCAGCTTCTCGAAGTACTTGGAAATTTCCTGGATGAATTTCGGATTTTTCGTTTCCACATCGGACAACACAGCCTTTTTTTTTCACCATGATATAGCGCTCCTCCTCTTGATAAGTGGAGGCATCGATGGTCACGAACCCGGGACTGCAGATTTCCTGGATGCGGGATGCCAGGT
>JAPYTY010000457.1 GCA_029942065.1 Acidobacteriota bacterium
GTCGTTGGTCTCGGATATCACTTTTTGTAGGCGACTCAGGATCCAACGCTCACCCAGATCAAGTTGATCGCCTTCCTGAAGTTTGTTGATCTCCTCTTTCGAAACCGGTTTCTGATCTTCAAGGTTCAACAACAGAAACCGACCGGCATTCCAGATCTTGTTGCAGAAGGCTCGATAACCCGCCATTCGAGAAATGGAAAAGGGAATATCGGTGCCGGGAACCGCCATAATGGCCAAGGTAAAGCGCATCGCATCGGTTCCATATTCATCCATGATCTGCAGTGGATCAATGACATTGCCTCGCGACTTGGACATTTTCTGACCCTTTTCATCTCGCACCAGTCCGTTGATATGGACGGCACGAAAGGGGACGTCCCCCATAAAGCGAAGGCCCATCATCATCATACGGGCAACCCAAAAAAAGATGATGTCAAACCCGGTCACCAGGGTACTGGTGGGATAATATCTTTCAAGATCCGGGGTCTGGTCCGGCCACCCCATGGTCGAAAAGGGCCACAAGGCCGAGCTGAACCAGGTATCCAGGACGTCAGTCTCCTGCTCCAACGACTCACTTTGGCAATGTTCACAGATGTGGGGATCCTCACGTGCCACCGTCACCTGGTGGCAGTCGCCGCAGTACCAGGCAGGAATCCGATGTCCCCACCAGAGCTGCCGGCTGATGCACCAGTCATGAATGTTGTTCATCCACTCGAAATAAACCCGTTCGTAGTTTGCGGGGACGAAAACGGTGCGCTTCGCTTTCACCGCCTCAACCGTCACCTCGGCCAGGGGTTTGGCCTTCACGAACCACTGTTCCGATACCAGGGGTTCGATAACGGTTTCGCATCTCTGACATTGACCGATATTGTGGGAGTGTTCCTCGATCTGTTCGATGAGTTCCTGATCCTCGAGATCAGCGACGACTTTTTTCCGGGCTTGGTACCGATCCATTCCGGCATAGGTCCCCGCCTCTTCGGTCATTTTCCCGTCCTCCCCGATGACTTTCACAATAGGGAGCTGGTGGCGCCTTCCCGCCTCAAAGTCATTGGGATCATGTCCAGGAGTCACCTTGACGACACCCGTGCCGAATTCTCGGTCCACGAACTTATCGGCGATGACCGGAATTTTCCGATCCATCAACGGCAAAATGACGGTGCCACCGACCAGCTGGGTGTACCTCTCATCATCGGGGTGAACTGCAATAGCGGTATCGCCCAACATGGTTTCCGGACGCGTGGTCGCCACCACAACAAAATCATCACTTCCTTCAACCGGATACCGGATGTGCCAGAGCTTTCCCTGAGCGGGCTGGTACTCTACCTCCAGATCAGAAATAGCCGTGGTGCAACGTGGACACCAGTTAACGAGATATTCACCCCGGTAAATCAGACCGTCCTGGTAAAGTCGCACAAAGACTTCCCGAACGGCACGTGAGAGCCCTTCATCCAGAGTGAACCTCTGGCGGCTCCAATCACAGGAACAGCCCAACCGTCTGGCCTGATTCAAAATGCTGTTTTCAGCCTGCTCCTTCCACTCCCAGACCAATTTTTCAAACTGCTCGCGACCCAGATCTGTTCGCTTTTTCCCCTCCTCGGCCAGACGCCGTTCCACCACGTTTTGTGTGGCAATGCCCGCATGATCGGTACCGGGCAGCCACAGCACGTCAAAACCCTGCATGCGCCTCCACCGAGTAATCAAGTCCTGCAGGGTGATGTTGAGGGCGTGTCCCATGTGCAGGCTGCCGGTGACGTTGGGAGGCGGCAATACAATCGAATAGGGAGACTTGTCGGCATCGATCTGGGCACGAAAATAACCCTGCTCCTCCCACCAGCCGTACCATTTCTTTTCCACGGCAACCGGGTCGTATGCTTTGGGAATACTTTTGGCGTCAGTCATTGGCACAAAATCCTAATAGCCCGGAGTATGCATAGGTTCCCGTCACGAAGCGGTGCCGCCTTCATCTGAGGAACGAAGAAAGCGCCGGCCTGACAAGGCGCGCGAGGGGAGCCCCCGCAGGCGTACTGAGAAGTACGTCGAGGAGGCCGAGGGGTACCCGCTGTTGCGGGTCGCACAACACAGTCAGAACGGATGATATCGGCGCTTCAGTAGAGAGTTTCTGCATACTACGGGCTCATGAAAAGAGGGGATTCTAACCAAGATCAGTCGGAGGCCC
>JAPYTY010000458.1 GCA_029942065.1 Acidobacteriota bacterium
GCTGGTCTTCGACCAGCGCGTTCCACGTTCCAGGTTCCACGTTTCACGAAAGGAAAAACGAATTCCCGTGCCGAATCCGGATGCCGCTCATAGAGCGGCCGCTACACCTTGGTAGAAAATCTGAAATCCGAAGGCCTAAATTCGAAACAGTTTCCCATATTAGGGTTTCGGATTCAGGGTTTCGAATTTCTTTCGCAGTGTGTCTCTGTGGTGAAATTCTCTTCTCTGTGTCCTGGTGGTAACGCCCATTCAAAAATCAAAGGAGTGGGTGTACTTGAGGATGATGCCGCGATCCGTCAGGTTGCCGTTGCGGATCGTATTAATGACCAGGAACAGATCGTCGCCGGCCCGATGGATCCAGTTCAAACGAAAGTTGGCGCTGAGCACATCCTGGATACTGTCGTACTGGAGGGTGGTCCGGGTGAGCCAGTTGTTGTTGAAGTTGTAGTTGATCTCGATTTTGCTCACCTTGGAAGAGAACTCGCCTTCAGGCAGATCCACGTCATCCAGTCTGAACTGGAAGCCAAAGGAGAGTTTCTCCGACCACTTGAGGCGGGGATTCAGATTCATGCTGACCCGGTCGCCTCCCCAGAATCCGAATTCGCGCTGAAACTGAAACCACCCACTAACTCTTCTGCCCCGGTAAGTCCCCACATTGGCCCTGATGGTGTCGCTGTAGTAGGCACCGGGTAGAACCAGTACCCGACCCCGCAGCCGGAAGGGCTCATCCAGGAATTCGAAATTCCTGGTGTAGCCGATCCAAAACGTATCTCCACTTTCAAGAGCGGTACGGAGGCTTAACTCCTGCTGCCGGGTCTCCAGGACATCCTGCTGGTCGGTGATGTAGTTCACATTGCCAATCAAAGAAAACTGCCGAATCATTTCAATGCCGGGTCGGGGCCTGACTTCCAGATTCAAGGACGTTTGCTTGATATCCGTCCGCGGCACAAAACCCATCTCGGCATTGAAGCTCCGCCCGACGATCATGTGGTCCGCACTGGCGTACAAAAAGTCGGTGTCCCAGGCCACGCGCAGGGGACGTGCCGCCCAGTCATCCTCCTCCAGTCCCGGTGTTTCAGAACTGGCGAAAAACGATTCGAGATGAAGATTTTCAAAAAAGACAAAATTGGCGTCCAGACCCATCGTGCGGTTGTAGTCATCCTCCAGGCTGGACTGACGGTTGGTAAGCATGGCACCCACGACCGAACGCGACAGCAGCTTCTTCCGGACCCGGAGTGCCGTGAAATTGCTTCCTGGAGTACCCTGGAAGTCGTCGGTCTGGACATTGGTAAATCCCAGGTCCAATCCCTGCAGCTGGCCGGTAAGCCGCAGGCCGGCAATGATGCCGATCGGCTCCCGATCTTCGGATAGGCCAATGGTACGACTGTGAAAAAGCTTGAGTGAAGACTGGCCGAATCCCCCTCCACCCTCGGGTCCGAAATCGAAGAGGGTGGCGTTTTCCAGGAAGAACTCCCTTTTCTCCGGGAAGAAGACAGAAAAGCGGGTCAGGTTCGAGACCTGATCATCCACATCGGCCTGGGCGAAATCCGGATTGGCGGTGAAATCCAGCGTCAAACTGGAAGTGATTCTATATTTCAGATCCTCCAGACCGCCATCGAAAAGATGATCGGTCTGGGCCTCGCCCTGGCGGTTGAAGACACGCGACACCCCTGCCGTGGCATAAGGCTTGACTCGCATCCGGAGTTCGCTGGAGATATCCCTCAGACCCACCAGATTTCCCGCCTGGGAGACCTGGATGAACTGGAAATCGCGACCGTAGTTGCTCCAGGCTACCTCCTCGTTCTTTCGCCGGATGTTCCGCTTGAAGTCGATCCCCCAAAGTTGATCCTCCTTGTCCGGCATGCGCAGCGCCTTGAAAGGGATCTCGATTTCGGCCACCCAGCCAAATTCGGTCCTGGCGGCAGCCGTATTCCAGCGTTCGTCCCAGCTGGAGTTCTCACGTCTTCCCTCATCGCTGATCCAGGAGTCAAACTTGGTTCCCAATGGGTTGGTGCGAAAGAGAAATCCATCCTGTCGGCTGTGAAAGGTGTCGAGAATGATCTCAAAGGTATCGTCGCCCAGAAAGGCACTGTCCCAGCGGCTCCCCGCGTCGCCACCGTCTCGAGCTCTCTCGCTGGCCAGGATCCTCTCCGGCTCGGAG